>DATMZL010001152.1:0-6439 GCA_035607075.1 Polyangia bacterium | reverse complement strand
AGCGCGGCTTGCTGCCGAACACCACCTCGTGCATCAGGACGCCCAGCGCCCAGATGTCGGAGGCGACGCTGGCCTTCTCGCCCAGCACCACCTCGGGCGCCATGTACGCGACCGTTCCGCCGTGGACGCTGCTGGTGCTGTCGCTGACGTCCACCGCCAGCCCGAAGTCGGTTACCACCACGCGCCCGTCGCTCATGCGCAGCAGGTTCTGCGGCGTCAGGTCGCGGTGGACGATGCCGGCGGCGTGAATCGCCGCCAGCGCCGACGCGACCGCGCGCGCGTCTGCGATCCGCGCCGCCAGCGGCCGCGCCGTCAGCGCACCCGAGCGAATCTCCTCGCGCAGCGTTCCGTTCTCGGCCAGCTCCATCACCAGGAACGCACGCCCCTCGGCCTGCTGGAAATCGAACACGCGGCAGACGTGCGGGTGGTGGATCTGCCGCGCCAGCCGCACCTCGCGCGCCAGCCGCGACGCCCACATGCGCTGGCCCGCCAGCTCCGCGCGCACGATCTTGATCGCCACCACCTGGCGCAGGTCGCGGTCGTACGCGCGCACGACCACGCCCGAGCCGCCACGCCCGATGATCTTCTCGATCGCGTAGCGCCCGCCCAGCACCATCCCGTGCCGGATCGGAACCGCCTCGACCAGATCCGGCCGGGTGTCCTCCATTTCCGTCCAACTCTCGACCTCGGCCTCGACGTCGCCGCCGCCTGCGCCCCGCCGTTCGTCAGCCACGGAAGTGGTCCGCCTTAAGGTCGTGCCGGCGCAGCCAGCGCTGCACGACGGCCCACTGGCGGCCGAGCGTCTTCGCCACCGCGGAGACGTTGCCGTGGTTGTCGCGCATCAGCTGTTCGAGCTGCAGGCGCGTCACGGCGGTCCGGTATCGCCGCGGCGCGCTGATGCGCGGCCCGGTCTCGAGCACGGCACGCACGTCGCCCGGCAGGGCGTCGACGCGGATCGGGTTGCCGCCCGCGAGCGCCAGCGCGCGCTTCATGACCTCGCCCAGCTCGCGGACGTTGCGCGGCCACGCGTACAGGCACAGCGCTCGGAACGCTGGCGGGTCCATGCCCGGGAACGCGGGGCCGCCGAAATGCGCCACCAGCGCGCCGATGTCTTCCGGACGCTCGCGCAGCGGCGGGATGACGATCGGTTCGGCGCCGAGGCGCCCCACCAGGTCCGACCGCACCGACGCCGACACCTGGCTGGTCGCCGCCACGACGCGCACGTCGACGGGCCGCGCGCGCGTCGCCCCCAGCGCCTGCACGTGCCCGTCCTGCAGGAACCGGAACAGCTTCGCCTGCACGCGCGGGTCCATCTCGCCGATCTCGTCGAGCAGCAGCGTCCCGCCGTCGGCCATCTCGACCAGCCCCGGCTTGGCGCGCGTCGCGGTCGAGTGCGCGCCGCGCGCGTAGCCGAAGAGCTCGCTCTCGACCAGCTCGCGCGGCAGCGCCGCGCAGTTGACCGCGACCAAGCCGCCCTTGCGGCCCGACGCCGCGTGGACGGCGCGCGCGTAGACCTCCTTGCCGACGCCCGTCTCGCCGACCAGCAGCAGGTGCGCGCCGTCGATGCGCGCCAGCCGCCGCAACACGTACGCCGTCGCCGCGAGCGCCGGCGACAGTGTCGCGACCGGTCCCAGCGGCGCCGCCGCCTCCGCCTCGATCGCCGCCAGTGCGTCGTCCGGGACGCGACGGAAGACGCCCGCCTGGCCGCCGAACTGGACGATGCTGCCCTCGGCGAGCCGCGCCGGCTTCTTCAGGCGGCGCCCGTCCACGAACGTCCCGTTCGTGCTCCCGAGGTCGGCGACCGTCCAGCCGCCCGACGACGGCGCGATCCGCAGATGAGGCCGCGACAGCGTCCGATCGCCGCGCACTATGACTTCTTCGTCCAGCCCGCGGCCGCCGTCGACCGACGACCGGCCACGCCCGACGGTCACCGGACGATCCAGCCTAACGACGCGCGCCGACTCGGGAAGGAAGGATCCCATCAACAGCACGGGCGTGGCCGTGCGCGCGCCTCTGGCCGCCGCGGCCTCGCGAACCGTCGTGCTGTCGTTCGTCTTCGTCCCCATCACGCGCTGCTCGAATCCCCAAGCAAGTCGCGTGCGAGGCCGCGCACGCGACTATGACTTGTTCGATCGCTCTAACATCTGATCGCGGTCGTATTCCCGGCCGGACGTCGATGCCGAGCGCGAGGCCCGAACTTCCAACAACTTAGCGCGCCGTGCAAGCGCGCCGATCGCCGGCATGCTGCTTGCGGTAAGCGCGCGCGCATCCGCGGCGGCGCCCTAGTCATATGACTATCGATATGACTAGCGACGCCACCGCTATGACCAGCGCCTGAAAGAAAGTTGGTTGTTAAGGCGCGACCGCGCGCGTTCTTAGATCAGGAGGTTTCACGTGGCGAAGCATCGAGGTGGTCGGGCATCGGCCCGCGGGTTCGTATTGGTGGTGTGCGTGGCGGTTGCGGTCGCGGCGTGCCGGGACCCGGATGAGGCGGCCAGCGTCCGTGCCGGCGCCTTGACGGCTGCGGGACCATCCGTGGCGCCGGTCCGGACCGCGGAGGCGGAGCAAGCGCGCGCCACCGCGTATTCGAATCGTGCGGAGTCGTATCGCCAGCTCTCGAACGAGAACAAGCGGGCGGTGGCGGCGCTCGCGGGCGACGCCGTGAGCGCACGAGCGGATCGCCAGTCCGCGGCCGCGCTCGCCGACAGTCTCGCTGCGGCGGCCCAGAAGATCGCCGACTTTCACGCAAGGAAGGCCGCCGAGATGACGGCGGCGGCGAGCGCCGGGGTGCGCCCATGAACGCGCGGGCGATGGGCTGGCTGCTGGCGGCCGCGGGCGCGGTCGCGCTCGGATCGTGCGGCGGCGACAGGACGACCGGCGCGTCCGGTCCTGCCGCGGCCGATGACGTCACGACCGTGCGGTCGGCGCTGACGACGGTGGTCGTGACAGTGACGAACACGGGCGGCACGCCCCAGGCGGGCCTGACCGTCTACGCACAGAAGCAGTCCACCGGTGCCTTCGTGCAGACACGGACGACGAACAGCCAGGGTGTCGCCTCGTTCTCACTCGCAAACGCCAGCTACCGCTTCGCGACGCCGGGCAGCGGCGCCTTCTACTTCCTTTCGACGCCCGTCTGTACGACGCCGGGGTGTACGTCCGCATCGATAACCGTCACGGCGCCCGTGCAGGTCACGGTCGTCGACACCAGCAACGTGCCGCAAAACAACGCCGAGGTCCTGGCCGAGGACGCGAGCGGCTACGTCAACGTCAACTGGACGGACGCGAGCGGGCACGCGCCCCTGTCGATGGTGCCCGGAACGTACGACTTCGTGACGCCCGGGTTCGGCATCGGCTTCCTCTTCCACAGCGCCGCGAGCTGCACGGTTCCCGGCTGCACCGCTGCGACGATCACCGTCACGACGCCGGTCACCGTCACGGTCGTCGACGCCCAGGGGAACCCGGTCGCCAACAGCGAGGTGCTCGCCCTGGACGCGAGCGGCGTCGAGGTCAACATGGACTACACCGACGCCCAGGGGCACGCGCTCCTGTCCGTGAACCCGGGCGCGTACCGGTTCGTCGCCCTGAACGGACCCGTCATGTTTCCGAGCGGCGCGCCCGGATCGTGCGTGGTGCCCGGATGCACCACCGCGACGATCACGATCCCGGCCCCGGTCGTCGTCACCGTCGTGAACGGCGCCGGCCAGCCGATCGCGAACCAGACGGTGAAGGCGCGCCTCCAAGGCGACGACAACACGATCGTCTTCGCGACCACTGATGCGAGCGGCCACGTCAGCTTCTCGCTGCCCGGCGGCGGCTGGCGCTTCCAGGCGATCTGCAGCCCGGAGACCTTCTTCAGCGGCGACCCCGGAAGCTGCGCGATCCCCGGCTGCACGACCGCCAGCATCACGATGATCTGCGGCGCGTGCGCCAGCCAGCCCAACGGCACCGCGTGCAACGACGCCAACCCGTGCACGCAAACGGACACCTGCCAGGGCGGCGCGTGCGTCGGGTCGAACCCGATCACCTGCAGCGCGCAGGACCAGTGCCACGACGCGGGCACGTGCAACATGCAGACGGGCGCTTGTTCGAACCCGGCCAGGGCGAACGGGACGTCGTGCAGCGACGGCAACAACTGCACGCAGTCCGACACGTGTCAGTCGGGGAACTGCACGGGCGCGACCCCGGTGACGTGCTCCCCGCAGGATCAATGCCACGACGCCGGCACGTGCAATCCGTCGACCGGCGTCTGCACGAACCCGCCCAAAGCGAACGGCTCCGCCTGCAACGACGGCAACGCGTGCACTCTGACGGATACATGTCAAAGCGGAGTTTGCACAGGCTCGAACCCCATGACCTGCGCGGCGCAGGGCGAATGCACTACGGGCGCGTGCGTTCCGGCGACGGGAGCATGCACCAACCCGCCAATCGCCGACGGAACGATCTGCACGGGTGGTCTCTGCGCCGCGGGCGTCTGCCGGCAAGCCGGGAATCCGCCGACGCCGGTAGATCCGACCGTCCCCATGGATCTGCAGCAAACCACAGCATTCTTGTACGAGGGATCGAACCCGCAGCAGATCGGGGTTCCGGATGGAACGATCAAGAGGGATCGGGTGGGCGTCTGCCGTGGAAAGGTTACCGACCGAAACGGACTGGGTGTCAAAGGCGTCGTGATACGCGTCGTAGGCAGGCCGGAGTATGGGTTCACCCAAACGGGAGACGACGGCGTCTTTAGCCTTGCGGTCAACGGTGGCCAGCAGCTGAGTCTCCGCTACGAGCGAAAGGGCTTCCTCCCTGTGCAGCGCTCAGCGTTTGCTCAAGCGCTCGACTACTCGTGGTTCCCGGAGGTCGTCCTGACGCCGATCGACCCCGCACGAACGACAATTGATCTCTCGAATCCAACGGCCATCCAGGTCGCGCAGGCCACGCCAACATCTGACGCGAGTGGCACTCGCCAGTCGGTGCTCCTATTTTCGCCGGATACGCAGGCAACAGCGTTCAAGGTTGACGGGACGAGCATGCCGCTCCCCACGCTGACGGTCCATTCGACCGAATACACGGTTGGTTCGCAGGGGCTAAGGGCGATGCCGGTTCCGCTGCCTCCCAGCTCCGGGTACACGTACGCTTTTGAACTTACCGCCGAAGAGGCGGATACAGACGACGTTCGTCTAGTCAGTTTCAATCGGCCTGTCATCAACTACGTCGACAACTTTCTTCACTTCCCAGTTGGAACTCCAGTCCCTCTGGGTTCCGGCCAAGCCGCAAACACCTGTTGGCTGCCAGAGCCGAACGGCGTCGTGATCGAGATTCTCGACTCGCTCGCCGGGCTCGCCGAAATAGATATTGACGGCGACGGCCAAGCCGACGACGCCGCCACCCTTGCTGCCGCTGGCATCACCGACGACGAGCGGACTACGCTGGCGACGCTCTACTTGCCTGGACAGAGCCTCTGGCGAGCTCCACTCTCGCACTTCTCGTGCTGGGATTTCAACTGGCCTTTCGGACCACCACCCAATGCGGAGACGCCGTCCGGTCCCGATCCGGAACCGACGAACGATCCCGATCCAATTGACTGTGAGGTGCATCCGGGTTCGGCGATCAGCTGTGGGAACCAAGTCCTGAGCGAGCAAATGCCAGTCGTAGGCACTCCATTCGCACTCTCCTACTCAAGCGCGAGCGTGCCCGGATTCGCTGTGGGGTCCGCGCGAGCGATAATCCCTCTATCCGGCGCATCCTTGCCCGAGAACGTAAAGCGGATCGACTTGACGGTCGAAATCGCCGGCAAGACCGTCGCGCAGTCCTTCCCGGCGACACCGAATCAGGTCACGACCTTTGACTGGGACGGCAACGACTGGGCTGGCCGACCGCTCATCGGTCCTCAGCCCGCCCGAATAGTCGTCAAGAACGTCTACGACGGTATCTACAACGCCCCGAGTATCAGCGTCCCAAGGGCGTTTGCTCTTTATCCAGATCTTTCGCCGAGCTTTATCGAAGCCGATATGGGCAGAAGTGAGGCTTACCTCCCACGACAGAGGGTGATCCAGCTTGTCCGGCCGGACGTCTTGTCGCAAGAAGGCTTTGGCGGCTGGGCATTGGACGTTCATAAAATTTACGACGCCCGAAACGCCCGACTCACATCCGGCGGAAGCCTCATCTATTCCGGTCGCGAAATGAATCTTTCCCACTTGTTCGACAGAATCTTCCAGGTCTGGTGGGATTTCCAAGCTACCTCCGACGGAGCGACGTTCGTGACGAACCCGATCGGGCAGGGAATTTCCGTCCCTGGACTGATCCGGTACCGGGCGGACGGAACCTCCGAATTTGTCGCGTCCGATGTCAGGCCGATGGTCCTCGCGCACGGTGGGAATGGCACCGTATTCTCGGCGGAGTCCGGTCCGTTTCCAGGCGTGCTCACGTTCTTCGAAACCGTAAACCGGCTGAA
>DATMZL010001094.1:0-4193 GCA_035607075.1 Polyangia bacterium | reverse complement strand
CGCGCGGGAGCAGATTTCGGCCGTTTCCGCGACCCTCGCATGCGGCATTGTTCCTGCTTCGTCCGGAAGCATGAACTACGACAAGGTGGAGACCTTCCGTCGGAGACTGCAGGGACGTGAGCACGCGCTCCAGGAGCGCCGCGGGCGGTGGCAGGCGTACGAACGCGATCTGCTCGCCGAACGCGAACCGGACTGGGAAGATGCCGCCACCGTCGGCACGGCGGTGTCCGCGCTGGACAGCCTCAGTGAACGAGAACGCTTGGCGCTCATGCGAATTCACGACGCGTTCGAGCGGATGGAGCGCGGCAGCTACGGCAAGTGCGTGAGCTGCGGCGAGCCGATCGACGAACGGCGGCTACGCGCGCTGCCCGACGCCGAAAGTTGCTCGGCCTGCGTCATGCATTGAGACTCACGCACGCGCGCGGCGGACCAGCCGCGACGCCAGGCCGCCCGCCGCCAGGATCCAGGCGGCGACCGCGATCCAGATCGAGACGCGCGGGATCGCCATCAGGAATGGCGCATCGATGGCCATCGAAAGCCGCGCCGTCGCGACCGTGTACATCCCCAACGGGAAGACGGCGCCCCAGTAGAGCGGATCGTATCGCAGCGGGAACCTGCGGAAGGCGTGTCGCCAGATCCCGAGGCTGACGAGCATCGGGATCCACCAGCTGGCCGTCGCCCACCACATCAAGGTGAAGCCGCGCACGAAGGGGAGGACCTGCTGCACGAGCGGGCTCGCCGGCGCGGCGAGAACGAGGTTGGCGCCGGCCACCGTGGAGATCGCGGCGGCGCCCATGTTGATCCAGTATGGCGGCGCCAGGTCGGACGGGCTCATCGGCAGGAAGGTGTAGCGGTAGAAGATGAGGCCGATGATCCAGATGTAGAGCATCCCGCCGCCGAGCCACATCGCCAGGCAGAACACGAGCATCGCGTTTGGCGCGCCGCCCGCGAGGCGTGTCGAGAGCTGCGCGCCGAGCGACGCGACCGACTGCGCCGCCACGACCCCGAGCAGCCATCCCCCGTTCAGGCCTTCGTGAAGCGCGGGCTTCTCGCGCTGGATTGTGAGAATCGTGAAGATCGCGTACGTCAGGATCGCCCAGAGCACGATCCCGAAGACCCAGAGCGCCGTCGCCGCGGCGACGAAATCTCCGACGACGAGCAGGTCCGAGCCCAGCACGCAGGTGGCGGCGACGATCGTGAAGAAGCCGACGGCGCGGCCATGGTGGCGCAGATCGGCGGCGACCTGGGCGCGGTACCGGACGATGCGCGCGATCGTGAGCGCCCACAGCGTCGGATACGCGACGAGGTTCACGACCAGCAGCGCCCGCGCGATCCAGGCGAAGCCGCGGATGTATTCGGCCAGCGACACGATCCCGGTCGCCATCACGAGCGCGAAGTAAGCAGGGTGGAGGCCCGCCAAGCCGCCGGGCGCCGCCGCCGGCGCAGGGGACGGAACGGGCGCTGCGCTGGGCTCGGGCTGCTTCACCGCAGGTGGCGCAGGAGTCCGAGGTTGAGCGCGAGGCAGGCCAGGCTCACGCCGAGCGCCGGCAGCGCCACGTGCCCGTCTCCGCCGAGGAACGCGTTCATTGTCGCCGTCAGCAACCAGAGCTGCCCGATGACCAGCAGCAGGACGAAGCAGAGGATGCCGTAAACGATCGTCAGGCGCTGGGCGCGCGCCTGCAGGCGTCTCACGCGCACGTCAGACGGTCCTTTCCTCGACGCCGATCGCGTAGGCGTCGCCGCCTTCGATCTCCAGGAGGATCTTGGGCAGCGGCCGCGGCGGCGGTCCCGCGACGTTCCGGCCGGTGAGGAGATCGAAGAAGCCTTCGTGACACGGGCAGTGGAGGAGACCCTCGGCGATGCGCGGGACCACCGCGCAGGAGAGATGCGTGCATGTCTGGCTGAACGCGACCAGCGTCTGCTCGTCCGGGCGAATGAGCAAACAGGGATCGTTCGCGGTCGGGTAGTGGAACAGGATCGCCGCGCCGACCGGGACGTCGCGCAGCGCCGCGATCCGCACGCGCGGCGGCGCCTCCTCGTTCTTGCGAATCAGGTGCTGCGCCGCGATCCAGGCCTGCCCGCCGACGAATGCGCCGCTGGTCAGGACCAGGAAGCGACCGAAGTCGCGGCGCGCGACGAACTGATCGGCGGGCCAGTCGATCGGAAAATCGCGGCGCCAGCGCGGCTGCGCCTCGGGCGGTGCGCCGTCGGGCGCGATCGTCACGTCGTCCCGCTCGACCGTCGGTTCGTAGATGCCGGCGCGCGCGGTTCCAGCCAGCCCCTCGCGTTCCGGCGAATCGATCAGCGGATCGACAGTCGGCGGCTGGGCGCTGCGTGGGTCGTCGGCCATCGTCACACCTCCACTGCTTCGAAAGGATCGATCGCGGCGGGCGCGGCCTTCGCCGCCTGTGCCGGCACGACCGCCAGGCGCGGCGATCGGGTGGCCGGCTTGTCGGACATCGCCCCGGTCACGTCGACGATCGGCGCCGCGCCGCCCTCGCGCGGGACCAGGACGTTGACCCGCGTGGTGATCGTCTGCGCGCCGAACCGGAATTCGTTGGTCGGCTTCGAGCGCGGGCGCAGGGCGAGGATCTGTTCGCGTGTTCCGAAGAACAGCGCCTGGCTCGGGCAGACCGTGGCGCACATCGGCTTCTTGCCGACGGACGTCCGGTCGTAGCACATGTCGCACTTCATCATCAGCTGCTTGTCGGCGTAGAGCTCGGGGACGCCGAACGGGCAGGCGAGCACGCAGTTGCCGCAGGCGATGCAGCGCGCTTTGCGGGCAGTCTGGACGACGCCGTCGCCGGTCCGCTTGATCGCGTCCGCCGGGCAGACCTCGGCGCAGGTCGGCTGCTCGCAGTGCATGCAGACGACGGGAACGGTCTGCACGGAGCGCGCGCGGTCCACGTACTCGAGGTGGATCATCGCTTCGCCGCGGTGGGTGTCGCACTCGGTGCATGCCTGCACGCACGACTGGCAGCCGATGCAGCGGCTCGGGTCGACGAAGAATTCGAGGGACTCGGGAACCGGCATGACGTCCTCGCGTCTATTGCTGCGGCTCCAGCTGCGTGGTGTACGCGGGCGGCCCGTCCGCCTTGCGCAGCCGGCAACCGCACACCTTGTACTGCGGGATCTTGCTGATCGGATCCTGCGCCGCCACGGTCACGCGGTTCACGCTCTTCTCGCCCGGCCAGTGGTAGGGGATGAAGATCGTGTCGGGCCGGATCGTGGTCACGACCATCGCGCGCAACGTGATCGCGCCCCGGCGCGTCTCGCAGGTAGCCCAGTCGCCGTCGGCGATCTCGAGCTTGCCCGCCAGCCGCGGATGCAGCTCGATCCGCGGCTCGGCGTACTGCCTCACCAGCGGACCGATGCGGCGGGTCTGCGTCCCGGACAGGAACTGGCTGACCACGCGCCCGGTGGTGAGGAACAGCGGGTAATCGTCGGAAGCGTCGTCGACGGCCGGCCGATACTCCGCGACGTTGAAGCGCGCCTTGCCGTCGGGGAAGTAGAAGGGACCGGCCCCCTTCGCGACAGGGTTGTAGCTGCCGCGCTCGAACAGGCGGGGCGTGCCTGGGTGATCGGGCGTCGGCGCGCCCGTCTGCGGGTCGGCGCTGTAGCACGGCCAGAACACGCCCATCTGGCGTTCGATCTTTTCGTATGTGATCCCGGAGTAGTCGGCCACGCCGCCTTTGCTGGCCACCCGCAGCTCCTCGAAGATCGCGCGCGGTTCGTTGAACGTGAACCCGTGCGGGCGGCCGAGCGCGCGCGCCAGATCCTGCACGATGACCCAGTCCTGCCGCGCCTCGCCCGGACAATCGACGGCCTTGTTGATCTTGATGACGCGCCCTTCGACCTGCGTCACCGTCCCCTCGTCCTCCTCGTGCAGGCTTCCGGGCAGGACGACGTCGGCGTGCCGGGCGGTGTCGTTCAAGAAGAAGTCGATCGCCGTGTAGTGCTCCAGCTTCTCGAGCGCGCGCGTGACGAACGCGCTGTCGGGCAGCGAGACCTTCGGATTGAAGCAGATCGAGATCAGCGCCTTGATCTCGCCCGCGTCGATCTTGCGGAACAGCTCGTAGGCATCGACGCCGGGGCCCGGCATGTCCTTCTCGTCGATGCCCCAGATCCCGGCGATGTGGCGGCGGTGGTCCGGGTTGCTGATGTCGCGCCAGCCGGGCAGTTGATCGCATTTC
>DATMZL010000804.1:0-2086 GCA_035607075.1 Polyangia bacterium | reverse complement strand
CCGTGCGCCCATGATGACCCCGTAGCTCGCGCTCCCTTTCTTGCGATAGGCGGCCAGCGCGTCGTACACGGCGCGCTCCCTCTGCGACAGTGAAGCCGGTGCGGGCGCGTTTTCGTTCAGCGCCTTGTCGATCTCGGGCGGCAGCGTCGCCGGTAGGTTCAGGTGGATGGCGAGCAGCCCGGCCGGCGCCTGCCGCCCCATCGCCTCCGAGATGAGGGAACCCCAGTCGCCGCCCTGGGCGACGTAGCGCGTGTAGCCGAGGCGCTTCATCAGCTCCGCCCACGCGCGCGCGATGCGGTCGGGGTCCCAGCCGGCGTCGGCCGGCTTCCCGGAGAAGCCGTAGCCAGGAATCGACGGTAGAACCAGATCGAACGCGTCCTCCGCGCTGCCTCCGTACGCCGTCGGATTGGTGAGGGGGCCGACCACCTTGAGAAGCTCGAAGATCGAGCCCGGCCAGCCGTGGGTCATGATCAGCGCCATCGCGTGCGGTTCCTTCGACTTGATGTGCGCGAACTGGATGTCGACGCCGTCGATCTTCGTTACGAACTGCGGGACGGCGTTGAACCTCGTCTCGGCCTTCCGCCAGTCGTAGCTCTTGCCCCAGTAAGCGACCAGCGCCTGCATCCTCTCGAGCGGCGCGCCCTGGGATCGATCGGAGACGGTCTCCTTGTCGGGCCAGCGCGTCGCCGCGAGGCGCCTGCGCAGGTCGGAGAGCGCCGCATCGGGAACGCGCGCCTTGAAGGGACGGATGGCCGTGCCGTCGGGTGGCGCCGCCTTCGACGCGCCCGACGCGCGCGAGGAGCAAGACAGGGACGCCAGCGCCAGCGCGAGGACGGCGGCGACGCAACACACGCGGGTCGTTCGATTCATTCGCATCGTCGATCTCCGGGGGCGTTTCTGGTCATCGCCGCCGCGTTTCGCCAGGTCGGGCCGGCCCGACCGACGAGAATCGGTCAGCGTTCCCTACATGCGGGTCCCGAGGCGAGATCCCCTTACCGGACGGGGGCGGCCCGCGCCGGGATCTCTAGAAACAGGCGGAACACGCCGATTCCATAGGCCGAAATCGCCGTGCAAGAAGGAGCGCAAGAACGATCGCAAGAACGATCGGAGGACGCGTCGATCATCGGCAGCGTCCTCGCGAGCCGCTTTCGCGTGCTGGAAGTGATCGGCGAAGGGGGCATGGGGCGCGTGTACCGGGCCGAGGAGCTCGGCCCGGGCAAGCCGGTGGCGGTGAAGGTGCTGCATCCCGAGTTCGCGGGCGTCGATCAGATGGTGCAGCGGTTCGAGCGCGAAGCGACGGTGATGAAGGAGCTCTCGCATCCGAACATCGCCAGGGTCATCGAGTTCGGCGAGTGGAACGGGCGCCTGTTCCTCGCGATGGATCTGCTGTCGGGAAACTCGCTGGCCGAGCTGATTGGCGACGGCGTCAAGAGCGGGAAGCCCCAGACGGTCAAGCGGACGCTGGAGATCATGCAGCCGGTGTTCGATGCGCTCGATTACGCGCACGCGCGCGGCGTCGTTCACCGCGACCTCAAGCCCGAGAACATCATGCTGAACCCGGGGCGTCTGTTCGCGCGCGAGACGGTCAAGCTGCTCGACTTCGGGATCGCGAAGCTGGGGCACCATCCCGACCGGGGACCGTCGCAGAACCTCACGCTGGGCGGGGTGGTGCTGGGAACGCCGGGCTACATGTCTCCCGAGCAGGCTTCCGGCCTGGAGGCCGACGCGCGAAGCGACGTCTACTCGTGCGGCGTGATCCTCTATCAGATGCTGACGGGCCGGCAGCCGTTCGTGGCCGACACGCCCTTCGATGTCCTGCGCATGCACATGCTCTCCGAGCCGCGATCGCTGCGCGAGGTCGCGGCCGGCGCCTGGATTCCCGACGCGATCGAGAACGTCGTCCTGCGCGCGCTGTCCAAGCGGCCGGCGGAGCGCCATCAATCGGCGCGCGAGCTTCGCCAGGACCTGGAGCACGCCGCCGTGATCGACTACAGCCACACGCGCGCGGAGGGACCGGCGGCGTCGCGGCGGCTGTCGGGCGGGGCGCGCTTCCTGTGTCTGACGATCATCGCCGGCTCGGCGGCGG
>DATMZL010001682.1:0-3196 GCA_035607075.1 Polyangia bacterium | reverse complement strand
CGGCAAGCAGACGTGGATCTACAACGGCGCCCGCCCCGCCACCGGCACCCTCTTCACCGACACCGAGGCAGTCTCGCTGCGAACGTTCGGCTGGATCGCGGCGATGGGCGGGATCCCCCGCTGGTTCATCTGGGAGACCACGTTCTGGCAGGACAGCAACCGCGGCGGCCACGGCCCGTTCGATCCGTTCGTCACCGCCGAGACGTTCCACAACAACGACGGCGACGCGGCGAATGGCGACGGCGTGCTCGTCTACCCCGGCCGTCAGCTCGGAGCGTTCGCGGAACACTCGCTCGGGATCTCGGGCGTGATCCCGTCGATCCGTCTCAAGAACCTCCGCCGCGGCGTCCAGGACGCCGGCTACTACGTGCTGGCGCGCGGCGCCGCCCCCGACGAGGCGGACCGCATCGCGCGCGGTTTGTTTCCGCGCATCCTCGGCGAATCGCGCTACGGCGAGCCACCCGCGTGGAGCGAGCGCGGCTATCCGTTCTTCGCTGCCCGCCGCGCGCTCGCCGGCCTGATCGCCGTCGGCGCCGATCGCGGTCCACGCACCGACGCGGGCGCAGGCGACGGCGGACGTCCGGGCCAGCCGCCGCGGCGGTGGCGGTTGCGGCACCTCGTGGAGCTGTCACTGGTCGCGCTGATGCTTCTCGCCGCCGCCGTATTCGTCCTGCGGCGCCGGAAACGGGTCAGTAAGAGAAGCGACGCCCGCCGCTGAACGGCAGTATCGTTAGCCAAGCGGAGCGCATGGGCGCGTTCAATTGGATAGAGCTGTCCGCGGTATGCCCGGGATGTGGAGCGGACGCGAACGTTCGCGCGCAAACGCACATGGCGTCCAGCTATGACGGTGATTCGACCGGCCGCTTCCACGATCGTACCTACCGACTCGGCGAGACGATGGCGTGGTTCCCTCCCTCAGATAAACGGAGCGCCTCATGGTGCGAGGCCGCCGATCCGGGCCACCTGCCGTCCATTCGCGAAGCCTGCTACAGCGAATGCCTGAGTTGCCGCGCCCCACTTTGCGTCGTGCTGGAGTTCGAGAACCGCGCGATAGCAAGAGTCGTGACCGTCGCCCAAGAGTCAGAGTGGCCGAATGGCTACTTGCGATGAGCCTCCGTTGGTATCGCTAGACGTACCTACGGGAACCCGGCGAGATCGCCGGACGACGCGAGCTCACGAATGTTCGTGCGAACGGCCTTGGTGCGCCGTAGCCTCGAACCAGTGCTAACGGAGTTCCGTGGTCAGATCGCACGCTGGCTTGCCTTCTGCGTGTTCCTACTGACGTTCGGCCAAGTGCAGGTCAATTCGACCGGCAGGTCCACGATCGACGGACCCGGGCGCGTCGACACGTATGTGTCGGCCACGCGTACACGTTAGAGCCGGAACGGAGGACGAGCGGTGATGGCGTTCGTGCAAGTTCTGCTGTTGCTCGCAAGCACCGCGCAGGCTCAGCGATCCTTCGAGTTCAGCATTGCTGAGGATTGATGAGATTGGTGGCTGTCAGAACGTGGGTCGCGGCCTCAGCTGCAACTGCAGGAGGGCCATCTAGGGACTGACGGCCTGTTCGCTCACGTGGACCGCGATCTCGCGGACTCCGTATTCGAGAACGAACTGCTCGAGCGTGTCTGTGAATCATTCACGCGACGATTCCGAAGTCTGCGGGTCGCTGGCTAACCCAGCGTTTGCAGTCGGCCGCTGAACGCCGGTATCGTTGGGTAGACACGGATGACCGCCGACAGGCTTCAACGTGAACTCCAGGCGGCTCGAGAAGAACTGTCCGCCGCGGCGGCAGCGCTTGCTCCCAAACACAAAGGCGGAGAGTGGGAGCGCTTTCAGGAGGCGTACGAGCGCTGCCTGAAGTTGGAGCGAGAAGTCGCGCGCGCAGTCGGCGACGAGTGCGCCGTCGAGATCGAGTGGCCTGTGCCGTGGAATACAGGTGCTCCGCTGCCCCACGTGCTGTCGTCTGGGTTGCGGACGTACCTCATCTATCTGGTGCGCGAACCCGACCCGACCTGGGATGGCTCGTATGCGGCCGTCGTCGACCCCGCTGCTCTGATGAAGCGCCCTCTTGCCGTCGTGGAGTTCGAACGCTGCGTTCTTTACAAGTTCGGCGCTCCGAATGACGAGGTGCTCGCTGGACATCCTCTGCACGGGAAAGGCTTGGCCGCCTACCGGGCACACACCGTGGAGAGATCGAGGTGGATCGAGGAACAAAAGAGAATCAACAGTGTTCACCCGCAGCACGATCCCGAGTCGTGGAAACCATTCCGACACTACCTGCTCGCTTTTCACGACGAAACCTTCGAGTGCATTGCGACGGCACACTCGGTCAAGGAGATCGATTCGACATTCGCGGAAGTTCTCGACCTGTGTGCCCGCAACTTCTCGCATAGTGCGTCCGCCGCTGAACGGCAGTATCGTTGGTCCGGCAATCGCTGGACACGATGAGCGCTTTCACGTCTGAAGATGAACTCGACTGGCGGCGCATCGACGTCGCGGGAATCGTCACGCATGCGGGGATTGCCAGCGTCCGCGAGACAGAGCTCGAAGATTGCCTTCGATGGTTGGCCGCTGAGAAGTACGACGTAGCACGCCTCGACGTCGCCGGCGGCTTTCGCGAGATTCGTCGTCAACTCGGAGAGATGTTTTCTTGGAGCGCCCAGTTTGGATATCAGCTCGATGACGGTTCCGAGGTCCCACCGAATCTGGATGCGCTGAGGGACGGGTTTGGGTTCGCTGCTTCGCCGTCCGAGCGCAGGGTCCTATCCTTGGGGCGCATGGAATCGCTCTGGAATCTGGATCCGAACTGGGCCGCCGGATTTCTGGCCATTGCCGCCGAGTATTCGCGAATTCAACTCGCCGTAGGTCGTAGGTTCCTGACGGTAGTTGCGCTTCCGGAGGGCTCGTCGCTCGTCGGCGCCAGATTCGAGTCGCTCGTGATCCCATACTTCGGGTGGGACGCCCGAGTGACTGAAACCGTCGCCGGCTAAAATGCGCATCGACGCGATCGATCATCTCGTTCTCACTGTGCGCGATCTCCAGGTCACGAGCGCGTTTTACAGTCGCGTGCTCGGAATGGAGCCGATCACGTTCGGCGCGAACCGCTGCGCGCTCGCGTTCGGTGTCCAGAAGATCAATCTGCACGAAGCAGGTCGTGAGTTCGAGCCGAAGGCGGCGGTTCCAACCCCGGGATCGG
>DATMZL010000737.1:0-2088 GCA_035607075.1 Polyangia bacterium | reverse complement strand
TCGGGTGCGCGCTGATCTGCCGCCCGGCGTCCGCGTCACGGTGGGACCGACAGCGTCGAGCACCGGCTGGGTGCTGGTCTACGCGCTCGTGGCGCCAGCCTTGCGGGGGACCGTGGCGCACACGGGCGCGCCTGAGAGTGCCGGTCTCACGCTGCTCACGCTGCGCCGGCACCAAGACGAGGTGCTTCGTCCCGCGTTGTCGGCAGTGCCGGGCGTCGCGGAGGTGGCGTCGCTGGGCGGGCAGACCGACGAGGTCGTGATCGAGACGCGCCCTGCCTGGCTGCGGACGAACGGCGTCGCGCTGTCGGACGTCGTGGCGGCAGCGCGCGCGGTGCTGGCGGCAAACCCCAAAGCCGGCACCGCCGAGCTTTCCCGCGCCCGGATCGACGGAAAGGCGATCGCGGACGTGGCGCGCGTCGCCGCCGGCGGCGGCATGACGGCGGGCATGGCGGACCTCGACGGTTACGCGCCCGTCGTCGGCGGCATCGTGATCGCCGAACGGCACACCGACGTCACCGCGCTGATCGGACGTGTGCAGCAGGTGCTCGAGCGCGAGCGCGCCCGGCTTCCTGGCGGCGTCAGCCTGGCGGTCGTCTACGATCGCTCGGAGCTGGCCGGCCGCGTGCAACGGACGCTGCTGCGTGCTGTCGCCGAAGAGATCGGCATGGTCGTGCTGGTCGTCCTGCTGTTCCTCCTTCACGGCCGCAGCGCGCTGCTGCCACTCGCGACACTGCCAGTGATCATGCTGGTGACGTTCGCCGGCATGTGGGCGCTGGGCGTTCCGGCGACGGTGGTCAGCCTGGGCGGGATCGCGATCGCGCTGGGCATCGCCGTCGACGCCGACATCGTCGCGCTCGAGGCCGGCCACCGCGCCCTGGCGTCGCCGTCGGACGCCGAGCGTCACCGTGGCGTGGCCGCTTCGTTCGCGCCCGCGATCCTCACGTCGGTGATCATCACCGGCCTGGCGTTCGTCCCCGTGTTCGCGCTGGGCGGCGAAACGGGGCGCCTGCTGCGGCCGCTGGCTGCGACCAAGACGCTGGTGATCGCGGCGGCGGCGCTGGTATCGCTGACGCTGGCGCCCGCGCTGCGGCGCTTGCTGCTGCGCGGCCGCGTCCGCGCCGAGATGGACAACCCGCTGACGCGCGCATTGGTGCGCGCGTACCGCCCTTTCGTGCGCTTCGCGCTGGCGCGTCCCGCGTTCACGCTCGCGACCGCCGCGCTGGCGACCGCTTCCGCAATACCGGTCGCTCTGCACCTGGGCGGCGAGTTCCTGCCGCGCATCGACGAGGGGGACCTGTTGTTCATGCCGACGACGGCCGCCGGCGTCGCGCCCGCCGACGCCGCCCGCCAGCTCGCGATTCAGGACCGGGCGCTCGCCGCGCAACCGGAGGTGGCTGCGGTGCTCGGAAAGGTCGGCCGCGCCGACACCGCGACGGATCCCGCGCCGTACTCGATGGCCGAGACGATCGTTCGTCTCAAGCCGCGCAGCGCGTGGCCCGCGGGCGGAACGACGAACGATCTCATCGACCGCCTCGATCGGGCGGCGCGCCTGCCGGGATGGACCAGCGCCTGGACGTTCCCCGCGCGCGCACGCGCCGACATGATGTCGACGGGCGTGAGGACGCCGGTGGCCGTGCGGATCGCGGCGCCCGACCTGGCGCGCATCGACGCGCTCGCGGCAGCCGTTCAGCGCGTGCTGCTCGACGTGCCCGGAACGAGGAGCGCCAGCTACGAATCGTCGGGCGGCGAACCGCGCCTCGCGTTCGACGTGGACACCGCAGCGGCGGCGCGCTTCGGCGTCGATCCCGCCCTGGCCCGCTCGACGGCGGATCTTCTGCTGGCGGGCGGACAGATCGGCGAAAGCCTCGCCGGCGGCCGCCGCGCCCGTGTGCGGATCTCGCTCGCCGCGCCCGGCGAGCCAGGTGGGTCGATCACCGAGGAGCTGCTGCGCGAAGCCAGCGTGCGTGCGTCGCCCGAGAGAGGCTTGCCCTCACCCCAACCCTCTCCCGCAAGCGGGAGAGGGGGAAAGATCGATTCGCGCGCGATCCCGCTCGCGCTGCTCGGGCGGCCGCGCACCGAGACGGTGCC
>DATMZL010001035.1:0-9029 GCA_035607075.1 Polyangia bacterium | reverse complement strand
CGAAGAAACCATGCGCCACGAGATAGGCGTCGGGGACCCAGGCGACGGCTTCCAGACCCTGGTTCGGATCGGACGCGGGCAGATCGCTGGTCAGGTTCCATTCGTTCGTAGCGTTCAGCGCGGAATCGGTGCCGGCGAAGTCGTACCGAAGCACGCTCATCCGGCTGACGTCGCCGGCATTATTGTCGCGCTCGGTCGATACGTAGATGGCCGTCGACGACCACTCCGTCCGCGTCAGGCCTTCGGAGTCGGGGTTGCCAGCGCCGCCCGGATAGTGCAGCGGCTTGCCGAAGGTCCAGCCGTCCTGGGCCATGCCGGACCAGGTCGTTCCGTTCCAGAGCAGGCAGTAAAGCGTCGACGGCGAGTTCATGACACCCCAGAGGACATCGCCGCTGGCGCCCGCGTACGGCGGCTCGTAGACGAGATCCGAGAGGTTCTTCGAAAACTGATTCATGCCGTCGACCGCGACGACCGTCTCGTCGCTCGGCCACGGTTGCATGGTCACCGGGCCCGTGCCGCCGGCGCCGTCGCCGGCCGTTCCGCCCGTGCTGCCGCCGGAGCCAGCGGTGCTCCCGCCGTCGCTGCCGGCGACGCTGCCGCCGGTTCCCGTGCCGCCGATGCTTCCACCGACGCTACCACCAGGTCCGCTCCCGCCGACGCTGCCGCCAGGGCCGCTGCCGCTGGCGCCGCCGCTGCCGGTGCTCCCAGCAGTCCCACTCGCTCCGCCGCGGCCGCCGCGGCCCGTTCCTCCGCCCGAACCCGATTTGCCCGCTGTGCCCGAACCGGTCGCGTACGGACCCACGTCATCGTAACAACCGGCCGCCGTCGCGACGGCGAGCGCGATCGTCACCTGCGACAGGAGTGCGCTGAGTCTCCGGGTGTGCCCTGAATGCAAAATCGAGCGGCGCCTCGGTCGGCGAGCAATCTAACATGAATCGATGGTCTGCCGGGCGACGTTGGCGTGACTTCCGCGACGCTTGCAGCGCGCCGTTCCACCTACAATCACTCCTTCCGCGGGCCACGATTCGCCGATTCGACGACGCGCCACCGGCCGATGGCCGTGCCGCCGTCTTTCGGCCAGTCGGGCAAGCGCCGCGGCCAACCGGCTTGCCGGTCGTAGCCGACGACGAAGCGCGCGCCGGTCGCCAGCATGCTCTCGGCGACCGTGGCGCGGGGCTCGCGCGTCACGATCAACGTGATCGATTCCGTCCACGGAACGCCCGCCGCGTGCGCGATGCCGATGTCCGCGAACGCGAGCGGCTCGATCATGACGGGCTCGTGCGGCTGGCGGCGGGCGCGCAGATAGCGGGCGAGCGCGCGATCCTCGCCGTCGAGGCGCGTCAGCGCGCCCATCGACTCGGCGCCTGCCCAGATGCGATCGCGCCCGGCGGTGGCGACGAACCAGACCGCGACCGAGAACGCGACCGCCGACGCAGCGACGGCGATCCGGAAAGCGCGCGCGCGTGCCGCCGGCACCACCGTCGCGGCCAGCGGCAGCAGCAGCGCGCCCGGCACCAGCGCGAAGCGGGCCAGCGGCTCGAAGCTCTGGAACAGGAGCCCGCGCGCCAGATACAGCGCCGGCGGCCCGAGCGCGGCGACGACGACGATCCGCATCGCCGGCGACCAGCGCGTTTCCTTGCCGCGTAGTCGCGCCACCGCCACGCCCGCCAGCCACACCCCGGGCAGCGTCATCGCCGCGACGAACGCCAGCGACCAGATTCCGAGCTGGCGCGCGCGCCCGAGCAGCGGTCCGAAGCGGCCGGCGATGTCCGCGGCCAGCCCGGCGTGATCGCTCATGATGTAGTGCGCGAAGAAAAACGCATCGCCGCCCGCGCGCGCGCCCCACGCCAGCCACGCCAGCGGCAGCGAAGCCGCGCACATCGAAAACACGGCGAGTCCAGGCAAGATCGCGCGTCGCTCGTCCTTCATGAACGCGAACGCCGCCAGCACGGCGATCGGCAGCGCCAGCCAGGCGTCGTAGCGGGTCATCGCGGCGAGCGACGCCAGCAGGCCCGCGACGGCGAACGTCCGCAGGCGGCGACACGCGAGCGCCGTGAGCAGGCGTTCGAGCGCGCCGACCCAGAGCAGCAGAAACAACGCCTCGCTGGCCGCGGTCGTCGACGCCTGCACGTGCAGCGGGGAAAACGCCAGCGCGAACGTCGCCAACTCGGCGCCCGCCTGCCCGACCAGCCGGCGCGCGAAGGCCAGAAACGGGAACAGGACCGCGATCCCGGCGAGCAGCGACAGGGTGCGCGACGACCGCGGCGCCACCGAATCGAGCGCGATGAACGGCCGCATCAGCGTCGTGTGCAGCGGCCCGAACTGGCAGTACGTTCGCGGAACAGCCGCGCTCGCCGGCTCCAGAACCATGCGCTCCGCGATCAGCGCGCGCATCGGCGCGTCGCTGTGCTTGTTCTCGGCGAACGGGAACACTGCGAGGCGCAGCACGATCGCAAGGGCGATCAAACCGGCTGCGCGCGCAACGGCGGCGTTGCGTGACATCCGGATCAGCGCCGCGGCAGCGCCGTCCGCAGGCGCGGGAAGGCGGCGTCGATCTCCGCCAGCGACACCGCGCCGACCGAGATGCGGAACCAGCCGCTGTCCTCGCGCAAGCCGAAGGCCTGGAACGGAACCACCGCCAGCCCGGCGCGCGCGAGCAGCAGCTGGCGCGTCGCCTCGTTGGTCTGGCCCGGAATCGCGACGCGCACCGAGAGGTAGATCGCGCCCTGCGGCGCGATCGCCTCGACCGGGTAACCGTCGGCGCGCATCGCCGCGAACCCCGCCGCCAGACGATCCAGCCGCTCCTGGACGCGGGCCCGCATCTCGCCGAGGTACGCGGTGACGACGGCGTCGTCGTCCAGCAGCGCCGCCATCGCCACCTGTTCGGGCCGCGGCGCCCAGGCGCCGACGTGGCCCAGGATATCCGCCATCCGCTGGCGCGCCGCCGGCGGCATCACCGCCCACCCGACGCGCAGGCCCGTCGCCGCGAAGCTCTTCGAGGCCGCGTCGAGGATGATCGTGTAGGGCGCGACGTCGGGACAGACTTCGGGCGGCGTCGCGTGCTTGACGCCCGGCGCGAGCAGCTGCCAGTAGACCTGGTCGTAGCAGAGCCAGGCCGCCTTCCCGCCGGCGCGCTCGCGCCGCCGGTTCTCCTCGACGATCATCTCGCAGATCTTCCGCAACACGTCGGGGTCGATCACCGTCCCTGTCGGGTTGAGGGGCGAATTGATCAGCACCAGCCGCGCCACCGCGATGTGGGGGCGCAGATCGTCGGGCGTGGGAAAGAAGTTCGCGTCGGCGCGCACGGGGATCTCGACGGCGCGCGCGCCGCACAGGTACGCGTAGTGGTTGTTGTTCCACGACGGCACCGGGTAGACGGCGACGTCGCCGGGATCGAGGACGGTGCGGTACGACCCGTACAGCAGCGGCCGCGCGCCGCCCGTGATCAGCACGGACTCGACCGGGTACGTCAGCCCGAGGTGCTTCG
Source organism: Polyangia bacterium (assembly GCA_035607075.1). GTDB lineage: Bacteria > Myxococcota_A > Polyangia > Fen-1088 > Fen-1088 > JADGRB01. Next base: position 5,542 of record DATMZL010001035.1, on the reverse strand, counting down.
AATAGAAGCGGGCGACCGCCTCGCGCAGGCCGATGACGCCGTCCGACGGCGGGTAGTTCGTCTGCCCGGCGGCGAGCGCGGCACGCATCCCGTCGAGCAGCGCCGCCGGCGCGGGGAACTGCGCCGGATCGAAGTCGCCGACCGTGAGGTTGCAGATCTCGGCGCCTTTCGCTTTCATGGCGCGGATCTCGGCCGCGATGCGCAGGATCTCCGACCCGATCACGCCGCGCGCGAGATCGGACAGCGACGCATCAACGTGCGCTGGATCGCCGAGCTTGCCGTCGAGGTTCATGACGGCGATATCTTACCTCCGCGAGGCGATTAAAAGCTGCCGGCCAACCCCAGCCGGGCGGTGCGCGGCAGGCGCGGGACGACGTTGCCCGAAAGGACCTCGGCGCCGACCGGATAGCCTGTGCGATCGTCCAGCAGGTTGAAGACGCCGGCGAAGTAACGCAGGCGCAGGCGCGTTCCCATGTGCGTGCTTCCCGACAAGACAACGTTCCAGGTGAGCGCGTCGCCCGCGACGCCGCTGCTGATGGCGGGCGCGGGCGGCGGGATGACGGCGCGGCCGACGTCCAGGACCATCTCCGTACCGACGCGGACCATCGCGCCCACGATCGGGTAAACGAACCGCAGCGATGCGACGTGCGTCGGTGTGTTCGGCAGCAGCTGGTCCCCGGCGGCGGTGTGCAGCCGCGTGTGGTTCCAGGACAGCGCGAACGCGAAGAACGCCTCGCCGCCCGGCTCCCAGCGCACCTCGCCCTCGGCGCCGTATCCGCGCACCGGATCGGCCTGGTTGACGTAGACGAACACGTCGGGGTTGGCCAGCGTCGGCTGCAGGGCGACCATGTTGTCCAGCTGCTCCGCGAACGCGACGCCGACGATCTGCAGCTCGTCGGTCACCGTGTGGGTGTGCTCGACCTCGCCGCTCAGGATCGTCTCGGGCAGCAGCGGGCCGGCGGGATCCTGCGTTGCGCCCATGTCGTTGTAGAAGCGCTCGTAGACAGTGGGGGCGCGGAAGGCGCGGCCGAGCAGCAGCTTGGTGTTACCGCCCACGTAGGGCTGCGCGATGACGGCCAGCCGCGGGTTCACCGTCAGGCCGAAGCTCTTGCCGTAGTCGTCGGCGCGCACGCCCAGGTTGGCGCGCAGGCGCGGTGACGGCGCCCAGTCGTCGACGAGATACGCGGACGCGACGATCTCCTTGGTGTCGTTCGCGAAATAAGTGGCGCCCCCCGGCGTGTCTTCGAACGACCGCTGCTTGATCTGCAGCAGGTCCTGCAGCTGCCCGCCCGCCGTCAGACGATGCGCGCCGAGCAACAGCTCCAGGCGCGCCTCGGCGGTCAACCAGTGCGAGCGGAAGTCGTCGCGCAGATCGGGCGGCATGATCTGCAGGTAGTGCCCCTGGAACAAGCCGTAGTCGTACGACAGCCGGGCCGACAGGTTGACGCGCTTCCACGGCTGATCGAACCGAAGCTCCGCGAAGGCACGCAGGTCGCGGTAGGTGGTGCCGGCGTCGGGGCGCGTCCCGTAGACGCCGGTCGGAACCGTCTTGGTGCGATCGTTGATGAGCGCACGCAGCGTGAACGGACCGGCGCGCCCCGCGAGATCGCCGTGCCTGGCCGTCTCGCCGTCGGCGCGGACGGCGACCTGGCCGTCGCTCCACGGGAAGAGCAGCTGGCCCGTGCTGTCGTAGCCGGCGCCGCTGACCCAGAGCTCGGAGTTCTCGCCGCGCATGCCGGCGGAGACGCGGCCCGTGGTCGTCCCCAGCGTGGCGAGACCGCCGGCGACCTCGCCGTGCGCGCCGGGCGCGGGACGGCGGGTGACGACGTTGATGACGCCGAACAGCGCGCCCGTGCCGTACAGCACCGAGCCCGGTCCGCGAACGACCTCGATCCGCTCGACGGTGTCGAGGTCGACATCCAGATCGCGGCCGACGTAGCCCTGCCCCGTCACGATGTCGTTGTACGGATGCCCGTCGACAAGCACGAGCACGCGTCGGGTGTAGTCCCCGGGCGGCGACAGCCCCCGGAATCCGACCGACTCGTACGTGCGATCGTCGGAGCTGACGACGCCGCGCACGGCGCGCAGCGCCTCCGACAGCGTCTGGTAGCCGAGCGCGCGGATCTGCTCCGCGGTGATAACCGTGATCGACGCGGGCGCGTCCTCGACGCGCGTGAGGCGCTTGGTCGCCGCCTCGATCTGCGCCTCGACGCGCTTGAGGCGCACGTCGAGAAAGCTGCGCCTCCCCTTCTCGACAGTGACGTGCGTGCGATAAGGGACGCGTCCCTCTTGGACCACCTCGATGTCGCGCTCGCCGATCGGCACGCCTTCGATCACCGCCGGCGTGAAGCCCATCTCGCGGCCGTCGACGCGCACGAGGGCGCCGTCGACGTTGGCGCGCACGACGACGCCGCCGGTGGGCACCGTCGCCGCCGCCAGGGGAACGTCCACGGACGTGACCGCGTCGGGCGCGACGTCGATCTCGACGCGCATCAGCTGGAACCCGGGCGCGGCGACGAACAGCACGTGGCGCCCGGGGACCATCCGGGTCGGCGTCGGTCCCAGGGGAAGAGGTGCGCCGTCGGCGGCGCCCTCGCGGATCGAAGCCTGCGCGGGCAGGCCCCGGAAGGCGACCGCGCCGTAGATGCGCTCCAGCGTCGGCGCGACGGTCTGTTCCTTCCCCTTCACCAGCTCCACCGCGGCCTCGGCGGATCGATACCCGGGCCGATCGAGCAGGATCGTTACCTTGCCGGGCGGAAGCGCCAGCAGCCGGGGCGTCGTCCCGAGCGAGCCGAGATCGCGCCGGGTCGCGAAGATCTCGGCGCCCGAAGGCTCCGACGTCACGCGGACGAGCGCCAGGTGCGGCCGCAGCTTCTCGATCGCGCCGGCGATCGTCGTCTTCTCCGCCGACGCCGCTGGCCCTTGCCCTTGCGCTGGCGCCGGCGTCGGCGTTTCCTTGCGTTCCAGCTCCGACCAGGCGCGGAACGCCTCGTCGTAGAGCTTCAGCTGCTCGAGGCTGCGCGCGATGTTGAACTGTACGTTGCGGTTCGGGACCAGCCGGTTCGACGCGTAGAACTCGGACAGCGCGTCCTCGAAGCGCCCCTGCCGGTAAAGCTGCGCGCCGCGCGCGAAGTGGAATTGCGCTTCGTCGGCGACGTCCTCGGCCGACGCGCGCGCGGCCGAGCCGAGGATGCCGAGGACAACGATGAACACCGCCCGGCGGCGAAATGTCATCGTTCGGTCTTGATGTCGTCAGCCGGCGGCGCGACGCCCGGCCTGGACGGAACCAGCGAACGATGGCGCGATCGATGGCGCTCGACGGGTTCCAGCGTCGGACGCAATCGCAAACCGGGCGCGGGCACCGCATCCACCACCTCGCTGCGGTAGCCCCTGAGCTTGAACGTCAACGTCCGCGGCTTACCCGCCGGGACGACCTGCCACTTCATCGGCGTCGTCCCGATGGCGATGCCGTCAGCGTCGACCATCGCCCCCTCGGGCGTGCTGTCGACGACGATCTCGACGGTCGCCGGCGCGGCAGCCGCAGCCACGATCGCCGGCGCCGCAGCGGCTGGCGCGGGTGCGAATGCTGCCGCCGGCACGACGACGGCGGGCGCCACGGGTGCCGCCGCTTGAGGCGCGGACGACGACGGCGCGCGCCGCAGGCCCACGAACAGAGCAACCGCGGCGACGCCGGCTGCGGCGACGCCGAACCACACCGCGCGCCGGCCGCCGCCGCGCACCGATACGGTTCCGACCTCGGTCACGCCGGCAGCCGCCGACAACGTGGTCGCCGAGCTCGAATGCCGCCGCGGCGCTGGCGAAGGTGTGTCGCCGGGGCGATAGGTCGGCGCGCGCGCGATCTCGGCCAGCAGCGCCTCTCGCACGGCGTCCATCGATTGGAAGCGGTCTTCGACCTTCTTCGCCAGCATCTTGAGGATCAGGCTCTCGACGCTCGCCGACACGTTCGGGCTCAACTTCGACGGTGGCTCCGGCGCCTGGTTGATGTGCATGTTGACCAGCGCGCCGAACCCTTCCGACACGAACGGGGGCGCGCCGCAGCACATTTCGTAGAGGATGCAGCCGAGCGAATAGATGTCGGTGCGCTGGTCGACTTCCTTCACGCCCAGGCACTGCTCGGGCGACATATATAGCGGCGTCCCCATCAACGCCCCGGTGTGCGTCTTGTGCGAGAACGCGCTGTCGACCGTCGCGGCCAGCTTCGCGATCCCGAAGTCGAGGATCTTGATCAGCTCGCTCGACGGCGCGCGCGGATCGGGCGTGATGAACAGGTTGTCGGGCTTGAGATCGCGGTGAATGATCCCCTTCGCGTGCGCCGCCGCCAGCGCGCCCGCCGCCTGCTGCGCAAAGTCCAGCGCCATGCGCACGGCGAAGCGACCGACCTCGGTCAGGCGCGCCGCGAGGCTCTCGCCCTCCAGGTACTCCATGATGATGTACGTCGTGCCGTCCGGCAGCGTCCCGTAGTCGAAAGCCTCGACGATGTTCGGATGCTTGATCGCGTTCGACGCGCGCGCCTCGTGGAAGAACCGGCTGACAGTGTTGGGCTCGGCCGCCAGTCGCGCGTGCAGAACCTTGACGGCCGCCTTGCGCCCCAACGACGGATGCTCGGCGAGGTAGACGATGCCCATCCCCCCTTGGCCGATCTCCTCCGTGATCTTGTAATTCCCGATCGTGGTTCCGAGCAAGCGGGCGCCCCTAGTGCCGTTCTGATTATCTCCCACAAGCGGCGCGCCGCATAGACCCCGCCTGCTCGTGAAAGTGTCCGTCGTCGATCAGGTCGCCGTGGGGCCCCCATCGCACCTCGGCGTACGCGACGTCGGCAAAGCTGCCCAGCGCCAGCACCCCGCCGCCCGATGGTCATGGCGCGAGCGCGTCGGCCCGCGCCTTCGCGGGCAGCGTGCCGACCATTGGTGCGACATCCGACCCCGCCCACGGCCAGGGGTTCGCGGCCGGCCACCAAGCGGGCTTGCCGGTCCGGTACAGCGACGCCGGCAGCGTGTGCGTCGCGATCGTGTCGCTCCACTTCACGCCCGCCGTGACGGTGTCGTAGTTCCCGTGCGCGACAAGTGTCGTCTGCGACACGTCGCTGGCGGCGCCTAGCATGAAGATGCTAGGCGTGTCCGAGTTGCTACCGATGTAAACGGCGCTGACGGGCGCGGTCCCCAGGCTGGTCGCCGTCGCGCTGCCCAGCACGTTGCCGATGACGGTCATCGCGATGTCGCCTGCGTCGAACTGCATCGCTGTGATGTTGCCGGTTTGCGTCGCGGCCGACCCCGCCACCGGCGGCGACGCGAACTGGCTGGACGAGTAGTTGCGGAACCAGGTCATGTAGCCGGCGTTGCCGTGCGTGGTGCTCGCGCCCACGTGCGGCGCGTAGTTGCCCTCCATCAGCTCCATGTGCGGGAACGAGCAGTGCGTGTCGATGTTGACCTCTTGCCACGCAGCCGGCGTCGCCCAGGAATTGTCGGCGTAGTTGTAGCCGACGACGTTTCCGCCGCCCGTCACGTTGAACATGATCGGCTTG
>DATMZL010000861.1:0-2227 GCA_035607075.1 Polyangia bacterium | reverse complement strand
GAAGCCGGCCAGGATCGCCATGCGGATGATCGGCGTGATCGCCGCCGAGAACCGGATCGCGCCGCGGTTCGCCGTGCGGTAATCGTCCGACGCCTGGCGGACGTGTCCGGCTTCGAACGCTTCGGCGGTGTAGGCCTTGATGGTGGTGATGCCGAGCAGGTTGTTGTTGAGGCGCGCGTTCAGGTTGCCGGCGCGCTCGCGCACCTCGGCGTAGCGGGGCGCCAGCCGGCGCTGGAACCAGAACGCGCCGCCGATGATCAACGGGACCGGCAGCAGCGCCAGCACCGCGATCTTCGCAGTCAGCGTGAAGAAGACCACGCCGATCAGGATGGAGCTGGTGGCGATCTGGATCAGATCGTTGGCGCCGCCGTTCAGGAACCGCTCCATCTGGTTGATGTCGTCGTTGAGCACCGACATCAGCGCGCCGGTGCGCCGGCTCTCGAACCACGACAGGTCGAGGCGCTGGATGTGGTCGTACGCGTCCATGCGCAGGTCGTGCTGGAGGTTTTGCGCGAGGTTCCGCCAGCGCACGTCGTAGAGATATTGAAACAGCGACTCGCCGACCCAGATCAGCACGGTCGCGATCGCCAGCCCGACGATCTGCGCGTGCGGCTCGCTGAGGCCGGCGCGCGCCAGGAACGAGTCCTTGCGGTTGACCACGACGTCGACGGCGATGCCGATCAGCACCTCGGGCAGGATGTCGAAGAACTTGTTGAGGACCGAGTAGATCGTCGCCCACACGACGTCGCGCCGGTACTGGCGCGCGTAGCGAAACAGGCGTCGCAGAGGGTTGGCGGTGTTCATTAGAAGGCTCGCGACTGCCCGCCGTCGACCGGAATGCAGGCGCCGGTGATCCAGCCCGCGCGCGGCGAGCACAGGAACGCCACCACGTCGCCGATCTCCTCGGGGCGGCCGAAGCGCCCGAACGGGATCTCGCGCGCGACGAAGGCGGCGATGCCCGCGGGGTCGGCCTGCTGGCGGCGGTCCCAGCCGCCGCCCGGGAACAGCACCGAGCCGGGCGCGACGCTGAGAACCCGCACCCCGTGCGGCGCCAGGTCGCGCGCCATCGCCTTGGCCAGGCTGATCTCGGCCGCCTTGGCGGCGTTGTAGCTGGGGCCGCCGCCGGCCTCGCGGCCGTAGATCGACGCGATCATGACGATGACGCCGCCGCCGCGCGCGCGCAGGTGGGGCAGGGCGGCGCGGGAAACGCGCAGCGCAGGAAAGAGATTGCGATCGAGAATCGATCTCAAATCGTCCTCGTCGGTGGCGGCGAAGTCTCGCGCGCCCGAGCCGCCGACGTTGTTGACCACGATGTCGATCCCGCCGTACCTGCCCAGCGCCCCGTCGACCAGCGCGGCGACGCCGTCGGCCGCGGTCACGTCGGCGGTGACGCCCAGCGCCGCCTCATCGCCGCCGCCGCGCGCGCGCGCCTCGCGGACCGCCGCCTCCAGCGCCTCGCCGCCGCGCGCGCACATCACGACGCGCGTGCCCTCGCCGGCGAGGGAGAGCGCGATCGCGCGTCCGATACCGCGGCTGGCGTCGGTCACCAGCGCGATCTTGTTCGCGAGCCCGAGATCCATGGCGGCGGTTTATACCGCGGCGGACGCCGGCGCGTTTGCGTGCCGCCGCGTCGCGATCCGCGCGTCGGGACGGGCCTTCATCCGTATTGATATTGACTATGAATTTCAATTGTCGTAACCGTTAGTGCGGATGAAGGCCGAGAGAGCCGCTCAATGACCGGCGGCGAGATCTTGCTCGCCGACGACGACCGGGAGGGGCGCGACGAGCTGGCCCGCGGGTTGCGGCGTCTCGGCTACGAGGTGGTCACGTCGTCGGCGGCGCCGCGCAGCGCGCAGCTCGCGCGCGGCCACGTCCTGAAGTACGCGGCAGTCGATGTCAATGAGCGGCGCGGCCGCGGGCTCGAGCTCATCGCCGAGCTGCGCCGGGCGCTCTTCGACGTGCGCATCGTGGCCATGGTGCATCGCGGGACGGTGGAGACCGCGCTGGACGCGATGGCGCACGGCGCACATTTCTATCTGGCAAAGCCGGTCAGCGCCGCCGACCTGTCGAATGCGCTGGTCGGTGGGCGCCGGTCGATGGCGGCGCCCGCCGCGACGCTGACGCTGGCGCGCGTCGAGTGGGATCACCTGCAGCGTATCCTGGCCGACTGCGCGGGGAACGTGTCCGAGACCGCGCGCCGGCTGGGGATCACCCGCCGCACGGTGCA
>DATMZL010001187.1:0-2389 GCA_035607075.1 Polyangia bacterium | reverse complement strand
GGCGCGGGGCAAAAGAAAGACCCGGTCCCGGTTCGCATCAACAAAGGCGTTGGCGGGTCCGTCCAGTTCGTGTTCGATCCCATCTTCGAAGCCGGCGTGAACGCAGCGATCGGCAAGCAGGACGACACCGATGCCTTCGCCAGGCCGGTGCCGGAGAATTCATTCACCACCAAGAGCGTCGGCGGTTTCGCCAACGTCAGAATCTTTAGCCACTTTCTGTTCGGGGGAGGCGTCAACTGGACCTCGCAGACCGACAAGTTTCTCACCACGGGAAGCACGGCCAACGACTTCACCTCCCAGCTTCAATACTTCGGCGCGTTTCAATATCAGCTGCTGGGACACCTCTACATCAAGCTCGTTGGTTCGTATGTGACAGCCGATTTCTTGCCGAGCGATCAGGCGGTCATGCAGTGGCAGAATCACATGTACAGCGGCCGGCTCCGTTTGCTTTACATCTATTGACGCGTGCGTGTGGCTCGCACCTCGTCGAGCGATCTTTCGTTGAACAAACATCGGTCGCTGCTGCCAATGATCGAAAGATCGCATGCGCCATCTTCGTCTGGTCCACTCCGCCCTGGCTTCGCGCCCGACGAGCGTCGGACAGGACGCGGCCGACGCGGGATGCGCGGACGTCGAGCGCGAAGGCGACGCCATCGACCCTGAAGTCCGGACACTCCTCGAACACGTCCGGACCCTCACGCCCCTCCCCAACGTCGTGCGCGCGCGCGCCCTCGTGCGAGCACGCGCCGCACTCGCGGCCGCCTCTCCGGTTTCCACGAAGGAGGGACCGGCGCGATCGCGCCGCCCCTCCTGGGCTGCGCTGCTGGTCGCGATGGCGCTGGCGTCGGCCGTCGGCACGGCGGCGGGGGCCTTGCTCGCGCGCCGCTCCAACGCCGCCGACGCTCGCGATCAGGCGAAGTTGAATGTGACGGCGATGCGCTTCGACGCCGAGGTCGGATACGAGCTGGCGTGGTAGTGGCGGCCGTCGAAGCAGATCATCTTGCCTTTTTGCGGGGAAACGGCGCGGCGGACCGTGAACCCTTTCTGACGGGCGTAGCGGCCTGAATCCGCGACGCGCAGGCCATCCACCGTCTCATCGAAGAGGAAGGTGTCGCCGTCCGCGTCGTTCACGTAATAGACGGCGGTCCGGTGAGACTCATCGTAGTCCACGTGCGGATTGTGGTGTTTCGCGCCGCCAGCCGTTCTCGTGAACAGTCCCACGCGGATGCGCAGCAGCGCGCGGTACTCGATGTTCGCCTTCTCGCAGAACACGAAAAGGATCGGCAGTAGCAGCGAGCTCAGCGGCGAGATGACGGGCTCACTCTCGTGGGCGAGATAGGCCATGTGCCCGAAGCCCGGGTAGGCGGTCTCGAAACCGGACCCCGAGCTCGCGATCTCGTCGGAGAACGTCCACAGCATGCGGTTGGACCCGAGCTCGTTCTCGACCTGATCCTGGTAGGTCTTGGGAATCGCGTCGGCGATCTCGATCAGATCCATCGGGCGGACAGCGGCGGCGCTTCAGGTGAGCGTCGGGCTCGGGCTCTTGAGCGGCGACGAATCGACGCGCGTGTCGCCGAAGCTGGTGCGCGTGTCGCCGAACAGGTTGAAGATCGACGTGAGCAGCCGGTTGTGGGGCACGCCCCCGCACTTGATCCAGCGCCCCGTCCGCAGCGTTCCGGCGCTTCCGCCCGCAAGCAGGAACGGCATGTTGTTCTTCCCGTGCGAGGGCGGATCCGCGATCTCGCTGCCGAAGAAGACCACGCTCTCGTCGAGCAGGGAGTGCCCCCCCATGTCGACCGCCTGCATCTTTTGCAGCAGGTAGAGATGCATCTGTGAGTACCAGGTCTGGATCTGGGTGCACTCGGTGGGCCGGAAGCCGCCGTCGTGCTGGTAGAAGTGATGGTGCTCGGAAAGATTCAGCCAGGGGAAGGTGTGCTTCGCTTCGGTGTCCGTCCATTGCAGGGAGATGACGCCCGTCTTGTCGCAGGCGAGCGCCATGACGAGCATGTCCATCATGAACTGACCGACGATCGGGATCTTCATGTCCGTCGCGGTGTCCTTGATGCTGCCGTCGTCAGCCGAGTTGAGCGCGCTGGTCGGGTTGTAACCGGTCGTGTCCACCTTGGTGGGCTGCTTGCACGGTGACGTCGGCGGAGGCGGCGTCGTGGTGATCACGATGCGGCTCTCCAGGTCGCGGATCTGCGTCAGGTGCTGATCGAGCCGCCCGCGATCGTCGGTGCCGAGCTTGGTCTTGAGCGCGTCGTACTTCTTGTCGACGAAGTCCAGGATCGACTTCTTGCGCATCAGCGCCAGCGCGTTCGGATCCGTCCCGCCCGTTCCCCCCGTCCCGGTCATGATGCTGCCGAACAAGGTGTTGAAGACGTCCTGG
>DATMZL010000728.1:0-2220 GCA_035607075.1 Polyangia bacterium | reverse complement strand
GGAAGAACACCGGCAAAGCGGCGGAGTGATGCGTGATGCTGCTGCCCGATCTGCTCACCGAGGCAGCGCGGCGCTTTCCCGATAAAGACGCGGCCGTCTTTCCGGGTGGTGAAGCGATCTCGTTCGCGGCGCTCGATCGAGCGTCGCGCCAGGTCGCGGCCGGCTTGCGCGGCCTCGGCGTGCGCCCGGGCCAGCGGGTGGCGATCCTGTACGAGAACTCGCTGGCCGCGCTGACCACCTTCTGGGGCGTGCTGCGCGCGGGCGCCGCGTCCGTCGACATCCCCAGCCTTTCGGGCCCGGCGACCATCGCCGGCATTCTCGAGGAGGCGCGCCCGGCGGCGCTGGCCGTGCACCCGCGGCAGCTCGCGAAGCTGGGCGAGGTCGGGTTGCGCGCCGCGCCCGAGATCCTGCTGAGCACCGCGGACGCCGTCGCGGCACACGGACAGGCGCAGGCGAGCGCCGGACGCCGGCTCGTCGCGCTCGAGGAGCTGCTCGCCGGCGAGACGCCCGACGCGGACGGGCCGGAAGTGACGTCATCGGACGTGGCGCTGGTGATCTACACGTCCGGAACCACGGGGCGCCCGAAGGGCGTGATGCTGACGCACGACAACCTTCAGGCGAACGTGCGCGCGTTCAACTCGCGCATCCAGCTCACCGCCGACGACAGCCTGCTGGTGGTGGTTCCGCTTCACTTCATCCACGGTCGCATCCAGCTTCTGACCTTCGCGATGCTGGGCGCCACGCTGTTCTTCTCGGGCGGCTTCCACTTCCCGAAGGTGGTCCTGGACGAATTGGTGCGGCACGGGGTGACGGTGCTGTCGGGCGTCCCGTACCACTTCGCGACGCTGATGGCGCAGACCAAGCTGAAGTCGACGCCGCTGCCGCGCCTGCGACACATCAGCATCACGGGTGGTGCGCTGTCGCCGGCGGCGCTGCGCGAGCTGCAGGACGCCGTCCCGAACGCGCGCATCCACATCAACTACGGCCAGACGGAGTCATCGCCGCGCCTGACTTACCTTGGGCCGACGGAGGTGTTCGAGCGTGTCGGCTCGTGCGGCCGCGCCTTGCCGGGCGTGACGCTGGAGATCCTCGACGAGGACGCGCGGCCCCTGCCGGCCGGCGAGGTGGGCGAAGTCGTCGCCACCAGCCCCGGGATCATGCGCGGCTACGTCTCCGGCGACGAGCGCACCTCCGGGCGCATCGACGCGCAGGGGCGCCTGTGGACCGGCGATCTCGGACGCCTGGATGCCGATGGGTTCCTGTATCTGGCGGGCCGCCGCTCCGCGATGATCAAGCACGCAGGCGAGCGCATCTTCCCCGGCGAGGTCGAGGAGGTGCTGGACCTTTGCCCCGGCGTGGCCGAGTCGGCCGTGCTCGGCGTGCCGGACCCGGTGCTGGGCGAGCGGCTGGTGGCCTGCGTGGTGCTGAAGCCCGGCGCCGGGCCCAGCGCGGGCGACATCCGCCAGCACTGCCTCAAGTCATTGCCGCTCGTGCGCACACCGCGCGAGGTCCGCTTCGTGGTGACGCTGCCGAAGACCGCTTCGGGCAAGGTGATGCGCGCCGAGCTGCCGCAGCTTTTTTCGAGCGCCGCCGCGGCTCCGGCTCCCGCCGCGGAACCTTCCGCGTGAAGCGTCGTTTGGTTGGTGGGAGATCGCGTGTTGGACTTCGCTCCGACCGATGAGCAGAGCGCGCTGATCGCGACCGCGCGCGAGTTCGCGCGCAAGGAGATCATCCCGGTCGCGGGCGCGCTCGACGAGCACGGTACGTTCCCGCAAGACATCTGCCGCAAGGCGTGGGAAACGGGGCTGCTCAACTGCGAGATCGGCGAGGCCTTCGGCGGGCTCGGCCTGTCGTCGCTGTCACACGGGTTGCTGCTCGAGGAGATCGCGTACGGCTGCGCCGGCGTGAGCACCACCTTCATCGGTAACACGCTGGGGGCGATGCCGCTCATCATCGCGGGCAGCGACGAGCAGCGGAGAACGTACCTCGCGCGCCTGCTCGGAAAACCGGTGTTCGCCGGGCTTTGCTGCTCGGAGCCGGACGCGGGCTCGGACCTCGCGGGTATGAAGACCGTTTATCGCAAGGTCGACGGCAAGCTGGTGCTGACCGGCCAGAAGCGCTGGATCACCAACGGCGGCGTCGCCGACTTCTACACGGTGTTCGCCCGGCGCGAAAAGACCATCCCCCTGCTGGGCATCACCTGCTTCGTCGTCGATCGCG
>DATMZL010000931.1:0-4438 GCA_035607075.1 Polyangia bacterium | reverse complement strand
TAAACTTCGTCGGTCGACACCTGCACGAACCGGCGGACGGACGCTGCGCGCGACGCTTCGAGCAGCCGGACCGTCCCGGCGACGTTCGTTTCCACGAACGGGTCCAGCGACAGGATGCTGCGGTCGACGTGGCTCTCGGCGGCGAAGTTGACCACCGTGTCGATGGCGTGCCCCCGCATCAGATCCAGCATCGCGCCGCCGTCCCGAATATCCGCGCGCACGAACACGTGCCGCGCGTCTCCGTCGAGATCGCGCAGGTTCGCGAGGTTCCCGGCGTACGTCAGCGCGTCGACGTTGACGACCAGGTCGTCGGGCCGCGCGCGCCGCACCATCCGCACGTACGCCGAGCCGATGAAGCCGGCTCCGCCGGTGACGAGAACATTCATTCGCCCCAGATACTACCTCGTGCACGCGAACGAGCACGTGCACCTCGACGGTGACGCGGGCGAGGGCGGCGCTCTAGTGAATCGCGGGCAAGCTGCCGTCGGCGTTGCGCGCGGCGGCCTTTCCCTGCGCGCCGGTCATGGTGATCGTGACCTGGCCCGACGTCGTCACCTGGCAGAACGCCGTACCGTTGCCGCTCGCGCCGCAGCCCGTGAGCATCGGGACCTCGGGGTTGTTGTTGCGGACGAAGCCGCATGCCCGGTTGTCGAACGCGAACGAGTTCTTCACGATGTGCACCGCGCCGCCTTCGCCGGCGCCGCTGGGCGCGCCGCCCAGCTTGAATCCGTTACCGTCGCCGGCCGTGTTCGAGCCGGACACGACCTTGCCGTTCAAAAACGCCCAGCAGTTGTCGATCGTGACGACGTCGTCCGACGCAAAGAAGTCCCACCCGTCGTCGGCGTTGTTCCAGGCGCGGCAGCCGCGGAACACGTTGCCGGGGCCGATGCGCAGCTTGGCGGCGAACCCGTCGGCGTTCTCGCCGTTGGTCGGCTGGTCCAGGTTCTCGTAGGAATCGCAGTTCAGCACCAGGTTGTTGGCGGCCTTCGCGTCGTTTGTCGCGTCCGACGACGACGCCGTGATCTGGAGGCCGGTGTCGGAGCAGCCGTGAATAACCAGCTGGTCGAAGGTGTTGTTCGAGCCGCTGATTCCGATGCAGTTGTCGCCGGCGTTCATGATCTCGAAGCCGCGGAACTCCCAGTAGTCGCCCTTGACGTCGATGCCGCGGTTCGACGACCCGAACGCCTGGCCCGAGAAGTCGAGGACGGGGCGCGCGCCGCCCGCGACCGCCTGCACCCGGATGTGGCCTGCGGCTGTGCCGCTCTTGGTGATGTCCTGGGTGGTCGTCAGCATGTTCGTCCCGGACAGCAGCCAGATCGTCCCGCCGGCGGTGACACGGGCGTGCGCCGGCGTCAGCGTCTTGAACGGGGACGCTTGCGTGCCGGCGTTCGAGTCCGACCCGTTGGGGCCGACCCAGAACTCGTTCCCCGTGCCGCCGGTGCCCATCGTGCCTGCGGCGCCCGTCGTGCCGGCGGATCCCGTGGTGCCGCCGCGCCCGGCAACGCCTGTCGTTCCGGCGCCACCGGTCGTGCCACCTCGACCCGCGGCGCCCGTCGTGCCGGCGTTCCCGGTCGTTCCGCCGCGTCCGGCGCCGCCCATCGTGCCTGCGGCGCCGTTGCCGCCGGTGCCGGCTGTCCCGGTCGGCGCGCCTCCCGAGCCCGTCGTCCCGGCCATCGCGCCCGCCGCGCCCGTCGTACCCGCGGCGCCGGTCGTTCCGCTGCTGCCGGCAGATCCTGTCGCGCCGCTGCCCCCGGCCGTTCCTGTCGCGCCGGCCTGGCCGCTGCTGCTCGCGCCGCTGCCGCAGGCGCCGGATATTTCCACCCACAGCACCACCAGCAGCCCGACACGTGCGAATCGAGGCCAGGCAAAAGCGCGATGCATCAGCGAGCTCCTTTCAACGGGCAAGGCTCTAGCGTACGGCGGGGTCATTTCATTCGTGTCCAGGTCCGCGATGCACGGCTCTCGGGCGCTGTCATCCAGATGTCCGATAAGAAATATTCCGTTAACTTCGCGCCATCAATAGCGAATCCGTCCTCGGGGTCGCTTGGGCGCGATCCACTGCGGCGTCGCTCTCCACGGCCGGTCTCCCCCAATGCGAGCAGGCGCGCCAATCGATCGCAAAAGCAGAGCTGCGAATTGCCGTTCCGTCGCGCGCGCGCTCAAGAAAAATGATCGCGTGAAGTACGTGGTTCGCCGTGATCGATCAGTTTCGCGTGTGCTAACCTGAGACCGTAGCCGTGGACTTCGACGAGTTTGAACAGCTGGTCTTGAAGGTGCTGTTCGAAACGGATGTCCCGGTGACGGCGGCCCACGTCGCCTACCTGGGACGCATCTCTGTCCGCACCGCGGAGCGCCACCTCGCCCGCATGGTCGAACAAGGAACTCTGAACGTCCGCACGAACAACGCGGGCATCGTCGAGTACGTCTACCCGGGCCGGAAGCCGCTCGCGACGTCGCGGGCCGGCAACGAGCTTGCCGTTGGCCCGCCGCCCATCGCGGTCAGCGAGAACTTCTTCCTGACGCTGCGCCCGCGGACGAACCCGGTCACGGCGGTCATGCTGTCGATGCTGATCCCGGGCGCCGGCCACATCTACTCGGGCCGTCCGGGCGCCGGCGTGGCCTGGATGGCGACGACGCTGATGGGCTACGCGTGCTGCTTCCTGCCCGGCCTGTTCCTGCACGGGCTCTGCCTGGTCAGCGCTGCGCAGACCCGCCGCGCCTGACGGCTAACGCGGAAGCCGTATCAGCGGGCGTCCGCCCTCGGCGTCAGGAGTTGCTGCTGGTCGTCATCCTATCGATCGGCGGCGCTTCCAGGCTGTCTTCCTTGCGCTTCTGGAGCTTTCGCAAGTCCTCGAGCGCGCGCTGGATACCAGCCGCCTTGCTCTCGGGCGCGGCCTCGATCGCCGCCAGCGCCCCTTCCAGCACACGCACATCGTCCTCGACGCGGCCTCTGACCGCTTGGTGCATCTCCCGGAACGACGAATAGAAATCCTGAAGCTCGTCGCCCTTCCGCAGCTTTGCCGGCGCCGGACCCAGCCGGTTGTCGCGGATGCGCCCGAAGAAGCTGGAGATCTTGTAGAGCGGGCCCGCGACCTTGTGCGTGAGCAGGATGCCGACGCCGCTGATCGACAGCACGAGGATCACGCCGAAACCGATGATCCCGAGCAGCACGGTTCGATCGCTCTGCGCGAACTGCGACTCCAGTTCCTTGGCGGTCCCCTGATCGACCAGCCCCGTCCACAAGATCACCTTCGACGTGTCCTGGGTCGCCTGGTAGATGCGGTGCCCGAGGATCGCCGTCAACACGATCGCGATGACCACGATCGTCGCCGTGTAGCGGAGCTGCAGCCCGACATCGAGCAGGTAGTTCTTGACCTTGCGCTTGTACGCCGGTCTCGCCATCGCCGATTCACCAGTATTCATGAACTCCTCCGCATCCGCTTGCTGCACGTCATTCTACTAGCCGCCTTGGGCCTTCAGGAAATTCACCAGATCCTCGCTGAGCCCGCGTGCCGACGCCTCGAGGCAATCCTTGCGCGCGTTCTCCTTGTCGCGGGGACGCGAACCAGACTGCACGCTGGCACCGGCGTTGGTCCACATGATGATGCTCTTCTGCGGCCAGCGCGCCACCATCACCTTGACGTCGCAGCTGGTCTCGTTGCCGCCGCTGTCCTCGAGCTTGGTGATGTTGCCGTCGATGTAGAAGCCCGACATCCCCGACTTTCCGAAGTTGTGCTGGTCGGCGGGGCTCAGCGACAACGTGACGACCGGCATCTTGCCGAGCTCGCGCGAGAGCGCGTCGTGCAGGATCTTCGACGCTTCGGGACCCGCCGATTTCACGCCGCCCATGAAGGCACCGAAGTTGACGTAGATTTTCGCGCCGTGCTTGGCAGCCCCGGCCCCGCCGCCCGCGCTCAGCGCCGCGATCGCCTTCTCGGCCTGGCCGTGGACGAACGAATCACTGTCGCGGCGGAGGAGCGCACGCAGCGGATCGACGGCAGATGCGTCGCCCAGCTGGCCGAGGGCCGAAGCGGCGATACCGCGGACCGTCTTGTTCTGATCGCTGAGCGCTTTGATCAGCGGCTGCACCGCGCGCGCGTCGCCCAGCTTCCCGAGCACCAGCGCCGCCTGCACGCGCATCTTGTAGTTCGACGAATCGTCGACGACGACGCGGCAGAGGTCCTCGACCTTCACGTCCGATCCGGCGGCACGGGCGGACGCAGCGGCCAGCAGCAGCGCGAACAGTATGCGGCGAGCAGCGCTCGCCCGGTCCCGCATTCGCGCGTGAGGAGCCGGCGAGCTTTGCTCGCCGCGTATCATCGCGGGGGGTTCGGGACCCTTTGAGGGTCCTGACTCAATTGCTCTCACGGCTGCTCGGGCGGCTCCGCCCGCCCCTGCACCCGCGTGTTCGGGCTGCGCACCGGGCGTGCGCCGGCGC
>DATMZL010001034.1:0-2093 GCA_035607075.1 Polyangia bacterium | reverse complement strand
GGTGTACGGACGGCGCAACCGTTACACCGAGCTTCGCATCCAGCTGAAGCCCGACGGACGGCTGAGCAACGTCGCGCTCGCGCAACCGTCGGGCCTGGAGTTTCTCGACGACGAAGCGGTCGAGGCTTTCAAGGAAGCCGAGCCGTTTCCCAATCCGCCGCGCCAGCTCATCGAGAACGGGACGATCAACTTCGGTTTCGGCTTCCTGTTCGACTTGAACGGACCACCGCAGATGCGCTGGTTCCGTTACAACTACTGACGCCGTTGCGGGTAGTGGGGTTGGGGTGACGCCGCTCTTGCGAGGTGGCAAGAGGTGGACAAATTCGGCATCAGGGTCGGTGGGGAGGATGACGCGATGTCTTTCAGCGCGCGGTGGTTTTCGGGATTGGGGCTTGCGATCCTGTTGCTGACAGGACCTGCTCGAAGCCAGCCTAAGGATTCGCAGCAAAACTCCGCAACGCCGCCTCCGGCCGCGACGCAACCGGCGCCCGGTGAGCCGTCAGCGGCGTCAGCGCCGACGCCTTTGCCGCCGTCGTCGCCAGCCGATTCGCTTTCGCCCGAACGCCTGATGGCGGGCCCTTCGCTACGTGAGACAGGCCGCATCGCCGTCGCGCCGGCGCCCATGCCGACCGCGATCGAGACCGAGGACACGCCCAAGTCACCGTCGGAGAAGTCGATTGCGCGGGTCGCGGCCTCGGCGATCGACGCCGCACCGGCGCGTCCGAAGGGCGTCATCGATTCGCGCGTCCTGGATCGCGAGATCGGCGACCGCTTCGCCGAAATCGGGAGTTGCCGCGTCGAGGTCGCGCGCGCGAAGCAGGTGAAGCCGCCGGACGTTCTCGCGGATCAGCTGCTGCTGCGCTGGGTGATCTTGCCCGACGGGACGACCGGGTCGACCGACGTCGTCGCCATCGCACCTGTGGACATGGGCATCATGGACTGCGCGAAGCGCGTGATGAGCCAGTGGACGTTCACGCGCCCGCGTGGCGGACCGATGGAGGTGGAGCGGCGCTTCTCGTTCGTGCGGAACGGACCGATCGAACCGCGCTGAACAACTCAATCGGTTTCGAGGGAGAGCGCCCAGTCGCGCCACTGCTTCTCGAAGCGCGGCATGTCGGGATCGCCGAGCACGCGGACCAACGTCTTGTAGCCGGTCGGGTCGGAGGTGGCGCTCGCCACGAACTGATCGTAGTAGCGATGCAGAAGCCCCTTCTCCTGCAAGTACAGGCACAGATAGCGGGCCTGCGCGTAGCCCGTGTTGGAGGCGTAGAAGGCGCTGTCGCTGTCGCTGGTCATCGATTCGAAGGACTGCAGCTTGCCGGCGCGGATGGCGCGCTTGAGGCCGTCGAGGCGCCAGTTGGGCAGGCCCCACAGCTGGCCGTGGCTCTCCCTGACCGCCTCGTACAGCGACGCGAGCCCCTCGTTGAACCAGGCGGGCACCGACGGAAAGCTGGCGGCGATGAACGGGTGGACGACCTCGTGGACCAGCGTGCCGCCGCCGGTGCCGATGTTCATGAACAGCGCCTGGTGCCGGGTCGAGAAGAAGCCGTAGGGCGTCGTCGGCCGCTCGCCGAAGAGGCGCAGCGAGTTGTAAACGTAGCTGTCGTTGCTGCCGAGCAGCCAGACGTCGATGACGTTCGCCGGCTCGTGCATGTGGAAGTCCTTCTTGAGGTGCTCGACCGTCCAGTCGATCGTCTGCGCGTAGTGCTCGACGCGCGCCGGCGACTCGTCGCCGATGACGAAGAACGGCCCCGCGATCCGGGTCGCGAATCCGGCCGGGATCTTCTTCTTCGTCTTCATCACGTGTTGCGCGAGCGCCGCGGGCGTCACGCCCGCGGGACGGGCGCCGACGTCGATGCGGCCCGGTTCGAGCGCGAACCGGATCACCGTCCAGCGATCGCTGCGGTACTTGAGCGGCCAGAGCTCCAGGAAGCGCGCGGCCGGCATCCGTTTGTACGCGCCCTGGTCCTGGGCTGGCTCGTGGTAGATGATTTCGCCCGTCGCGAGATCGAAGCCGAGCACCAGGCGGAAGTGTTCGGACGAAGTCGGGCCGCGGTCGTAGTGCATGCAGACGATCGACGGGACGCCGCGGG
>DATMZL010000922.1:0-3140 GCA_035607075.1 Polyangia bacterium | reverse complement strand
CCGTGCGTCAGCGTGCCGTCGGCGTCGGGCGCGCGGTACCCGAGACGGCCGAGCACGAACGGGCGCAGCTCGAGGGAGTGGCGGGGCGCGAGATCGCGCAGTCCGTCGATCCGGCCAAACAGCGGGATGAACGCGGCGGCGCTCCGCGGGTAAAACGCCCAGTCGTCGGTCTCCTGGCGCGCGTCGATGAAGCGCCGCACCTGGAAGCCCCAGTCCTGCACGGGCAGCGCATCGAAACGCAGCACCGACAGCGGGATCCGGAACTCGATCGAGTAGCCGCGGCCGGTGTCGGCCACCTTCCCTTCCCACACCGCGTCCCAGTCAGAGGAGTAGTTGAGGTCGTCGAAGTGAATCCCGTCGGAGAGCATGCCCGCGGCGTTGACGGCGAAGTGAAACGCGCCCACGCCGGTGCGCCGGCTGTCGATGTCGATCCAGACGCCGTCGGAGGGGATCTGGGAATCGCGGCGCGCGAGCCGCCGCACGATCGGCGCGTTCAGCTGCTCGCAATCGACGCCGATGTAGATGTTCTTGTCGTCGTAGAGCACGCGCACCGTCGTGCGCTCCGTGGGCGGCGCGCCTTCGTCGGGGAAATGCTGCACGAATGGGCTCGACGGCGCGGCGGTGGCCCACACCGCGTCGTCGAGGTGACCGTCGATGACCGGCGGCTCCGGCGTGCGCGTCGCGACGATGTGGGGCGTCGGCGGCAAGGCCGGCGGTTCGACCGTGCGCACCTGGGCGATCACGAAGGCGAGGGCAGCGGCGGCAGCGGGCGACACGGACCGCGGACATTGTATAACCCTCTCCGATGCCCACAGCGGATCGCATGGTCGAACGGCTCGCCGAGCTGGTTTCGTTCGACACCCGCAACCCCGACGGCGACGAGCGACCCTTGGTCAAGCGGCTGGCGGGCGAGCTGCGCGCGCTCGGCGCCGCGTCGGTCGACGAGGTCGACGTCGGCGACCACGGGTATGTCTACGCGCGCTTCGGCAGCGATCGCCCGCGCGTTTTGCTGAACGCTCACCTCGACACGGTCCCGGCGAACGAGGGCTATACCTCGCCGCCTCATCTGCTGGTGCGACGGGGCGACCGGCTTTACGGCCTGGGCACGGCCGACATCAAGGGCGCGATCGCCGCGGTGCTGGAGGCGCTGGCGGCGGGCCCGATCACGCGCCCGGTCGGCGTGCTGTTCTCGGGCGACGAGGAGCACGGCGGCAGCTGCATCCGCGCGTTTCTGGAGACCGACGCGGCACGCGGCCTGGAACAGGCGATCGTGTGCGAGCCGACGAGCTGCCGGGTCGGCGTGCGCCACCGCGGCATCGCCGCTGCGACGGTGACGCTGGAGGCGGCGGGCGGCCACTCGTCGCGCGTCGACGAGATGGTGAACCCGATCGCGGTGCTGGCGCGCGCGGCGGTCGCGCTCGACGACATGGGCGTCGAGTACAAGACGAAGGGGCCGCCCGGGTTCCAGGGCATCAACCTCAACGTCGCGGCGCTGGACGGCGGCATCGCGTTCAACGTCATCCCGACGCGCGCGACGCTGACGTTCTCGCTGCGCCAGGCGCCGGGCGCCCGGGTCGACGAGCTGCTCGCCGAAGCCGAGCGCCGCGTGCGCGCCGCCACCTCGCCGCACGCGATAGCGTGGGCGGTGACGATCGCCAGCCCGTCGCTGCAGCCGCGCGATCTGGCCGGCTTCGAGCCGCTGCTGGGCGCGCCGGTCGCCGACCCGATCAATCTCGACTACTGGACCGAGGCGTCGCGGCTGTCCGAACGCGGGATCGACGCGGTCGTGTTCGGTCCGGGCGCGATCGCGCAGGCGTACGCGGCCGACGAGTACGTCGAGCTCGCCGAGCTGGAGACGGCGCGCGCCGCGTTCTCGCACGTTCTGCGCTGATGGAAACCGACATCATCCAGCGCTTTCTCGAAAGCGTCGGCGCCAAGGCCGATATCGATCTCTACCTGCGCCTGCACCGCGCCCAGCGCAAGGAGAGCTTCGCGATGCTGGCGCCCAACGCCCAGATCGTGAAGAGCGCGCTGGATCCGCTGCACTTCGATCTGCGCATCCTAGCTGGGCTGGGCTTGCTGCCGATCGTCGTGCTGGGGCTGCTGGAGCCGAAGGACGCCGACGCTCAGGCCGCGCGCGTCTCGGAGTGGCTCCTGGAGGACGCGGTGCCGTGCGAGATCGTCCGCGCGAAGGCGGAGGTGACCGTCGGCGCCGACACCATCGCGGCGATCCGCGCCATCGTCGGGCGCGGCGCGATCCCGCTTCTCTCGCTGGAGGCGGCCCGCGAGCTCAGCACCGAGGCGCGCTTCGGCATGCTCGCCTCGCTGGTCGCGACGCTGGTGACCCGCAAGCTCCTGTTCCTGAGCCGGCGGCCCGGGCTGGTGCCCAGCGGCGGACCGATCCCGCCCGTGGTCAGCCTGGCCACCGACGCGCAGAGGTTGCTAGCGCCGGGCGTGCTGCCGCGCGGGCAGGCGATGCTTCTCAAGCAGGTGAAGCAGCTGGTCGAGTCGGTCCCGCAGCGATTCAGCGTCACCGTCGTCAACCCGCTGCAGCTGCTGCGCGAGCTGTTCACCGTCAACGGCGCCGGCACGCTGATCCGGCGCGGCTCGCGCATCGACGTTCACGACACCTGGGACGGGATCGATCGCTCACGGGTCGAGGCGCTTTTCGCGTCGGCGTTCGACCGCCCGGTGCGCGCCGACTTCTTCGCGCAGCCGCTGGCGCGGGTCTTCGTCGAGGAGAACTACTCGGGCGTCGCGGTCGTGCAGGACAGCCCGGTCGCGCCCTACCTGACCAAGTTCGCCGTCGAACGGCAGGCGCAAGGCGAGGGCATCGGCGGCGAGCTGTGGTCGATGCTGGCGCGCGAGTTCCCGCGCTTCTTCTGGCGGTCGCGGGCCGCGAATCAAATCAACGCCTGGTACGCGAAGCAGTGCGACGGGTTCGCGCGCAACCCCGAGTGGCACGTGTTCTGGCGCGGCATCGCGCCCGAGACGATCGAGCCTGCGATCCGTTACGCGCTCGGTTTGCCGAGCGACTTCGGTTGACCGCCGCGGATCACTTCGCCGGCTTCGTCTTCCACACGAGCGCGATCGCGCCGCCGCCGCGTACGGGATCGGCGGCGGGAATGCCGACGCGCGCG
>DATMZL010001537.1:0-2428 GCA_035607075.1 Polyangia bacterium | reverse complement strand
CCCGCGGCTCCGCCCGTGCCCGCCGCTCCGCCCGTGCCCGCCGCTCCGCTTGTACCGCTCAGTCCCCCGCTGCCGCTCGCCCCACCGACTCCAGTCGTGCCGCCGGTACCACTGGCGCCACCCCTTCCGCCAGCGCTACTGCTTCCGCCCGTGCTTCCGCCCGTACCGCCGGTGCCACTGCTTCCGCCAGTGCTTCCGCCCGTACCCCCGCTGCCGCCGCCGGCGCCTGCGCTCGCGCCGGCGGCACCGCCCGTTCCGCCCGTTCCAACGGACCCTCCCGTGCTGCTACCGCCGATACCGCCACCTCCGGCGCCGCCACGCGCGCCCACGCCTCCCGCGCCTCCCTTCGCCGACGCGCTCGTGCCGGCCGCGCCACCTTTCCCCGACGCACCGCCCTTGCCGCCACCGCCCCGGTTCCCTCCACCGCACGCGCCGGCCGACATCGCCAGCAGAGCGCCTGCGATCACCATGCGAAGAACCGTCTCGTGCTTCATGGCGTTCAATCCGTCTCCCAAGCGTCAACGGTGGGGAAGCAATTTGTTTCAGCTACTCTGCTTCGTAAACAACTTCCTTTCCGGGAGAGGAGCGCGCACGAATGTCTCGCCTGCTGGTTCGCGGTTTCACGATCTCTCTAGACGGATACGGCGCCGGCCCGAATCAGTCGCTGGAGAAGCCGCTCGGTGTCAGCGGCGAAGGCTTGCACGAATGGCTGGTTCAGACGCGCACTTTCAAGCGCATCCACGGTGGCGAGGGTGGAACCACCGGCACCGATGACGACTTCGCGGCGCAGGGTTTCGAAGGCGTCGGAGCGTGGATCATGGGGCGCAACATGTTCGGTCCGATCCGAGATCGCTGGCCCGACGAGTCCTGGCGTGGCTGGTGGGGCGAGGATCCTCCGTATCATGTGCCCGTGTTCGTTCTCACCCACCACCCGCGGCCGCCGCTGGCGATGGAAGGCGGCACCGTCTTCCACTTTGTGACCGACGGGATCCTTGCGGCGCTCGGGCGCGCGCGCGACGCGGCCGGCGCGCGCGACGTTCGCGTCGGCGGCGGCGCGGCGACGATTCGCCAGTATCTGCAAGCCCGCCTGCTCGACGAGATTCACCTGGCGGTGGCGCCGATCCTGCTCGGCTCCGGGGAGCATCTCTTCGCGGGCCTCGATCTCCCGGCGCTCGGCTACCGCTGCGCCGAGCCCGTCGCCGGCGCGAAGGGCGTTCACTACATCGTCACGCGAAGCAGCCGCTAGCCGCCCCCCGCGCGAAGCGCGGCCAATCAATGGTTGCAGGAAGGAAAGGTCGCGCAGTCGTTATCGGCGCAGTCTGTCGATCCGTCGGCGTCGTCGTCGATGCCGTTGGCGCACAGCTCGGTGATCTTGCCCGCGCAGTCGGGATCGGCGGCATCGGCAAGGCCGTCGCAGTCGTCGTCCCAGCCGTCCTGGCAGTTTCGCTCCGGCCCGACGCAGGTCACCTGGCGGCGGTCTAGGTTCATCGCACCCATACTGCCTACGATCTCCACACGCGCCGGCGAGACAGCGAGCCCGCGAATGGACGCTGCGGCGGGGAGAGCGATCGGTTCCCACAGCCCGGCGCGCAGGTGGAGAAAGGCGTCGCCCCCGACGAAGACATCGCTCGCGCTGTTCCCAGCCACGGTCCAGAGCGTCTTCTTGACGCCCGACTCGACAACGCTCCAGCTCGAGCCGTCGAAATGCGCGAGCGCGCCGAAGTCACCGACCGCGAAGGCGTTGTTCGGACCGGTGCCCCACACGGCGTGGAGGACGCCGAATTCGGTGAAGGATGCAGGCGCCGGGATCGCCGACAGGCTCCAGGGCGTGCCGTCGTAATGCGCGACGACGCCGAGGCCATAGGAGCCCTCGACGAAAACGAGCGGGGCGCCGACCGCGAAGACGTCGATGAGCCCACTCCCCCACACGGCTTCCAGCGCGCCAGGTGGGCCGCCGATTGGCATGATCGGAATCCAGTGGTCCGTGCGCCAGTGAAAGATGACGCCGGTGCCTGAAACAGATCCGACCACGTAGAAGTCGTTGGGGCCGCTGACCCAGACGCCCTTGAGGTCCGCCGTGCCGGGCGAGGCGAACGGAGACCACGCCGTGCCGTCCCAGTGAAAGATTGCGCCCGCAGTTCCAACGGCGAAGACATCGCGCGGGCCGCTTCCCCACACCGCCGACAGATTGAAGGTGGGAATGGACGGATCCGTCACCACCGTCGCCGACCAGCGCCGGCCGTCCCAATGTTGAACGGTCGTCCCACCGACGGCAAAGACGTCGCCATTTCCGCTGGCCCACGCTGCGACGAGCGGCGCCAACGTCGCGTCCGAGCTCAGCGCCGTGTTGCTCCAGCTCAAAACGCTGCCGTCGGTGGCCACGGCGACGACGTAGTCCCCGCTCGCCCACACGGCGTTGAAGTCGAAC
>DATMZL010000533.1:0-3129 GCA_035607075.1 Polyangia bacterium | reverse complement strand
TTCATCTTCCGCGGCGCGCTGCTGGACACCGGCACGCCCGACGAGGTGGTGGCGCGGCGGAAGCTGCGCGCCGTCGAGCTGCAGATCGCCGACGCGTCGCGGGCGATCGAAGCGGCCGCGCTGCTGCGGGCGGCGCCCGAGGTCGACGAGGTCGAGCACTACGGCAACCTGCTGCGCGCCGCCGTGCGCGGCAGCGCCGACCCGACCGAGATCGCGCGGCGCGCGCTGGAAGCGCACGGGCTGGCGGCGTCCGATCTGCGCGAGGTGCGCATCACCGTCGAGGACGCGTTCGTGTCGATGGTGCGCGACCAGGAGCGGGAAGAGGCGGCGCACGAAAAAGGCGGACGGGCGGCATGACCGGCCGGCCGCTGATCATCGCGTGGAAGGAGCTGGTGCAGCTTCGCCGCGATCGCCTGACGCTGGCGATGACCGTGGCGCTGCCGCTCGTGCAGCTCTTGCTGTTCGGCTACGCGATCAACAACGACGTCCGCCACATGCCGACCGTCGTCTACGATCAGGACGGCAGCAGCGCGTCGCGCGAGCTGGCGAGCACGCTGGCGGCGACCGGAACGTACGACATGGTGGGCGCCGTCCGGAACTACGACGAGATCGACCGCGCCCTGCGCGGCGGGCGCGCGCGCGTCGCGCTGGTGATCCCACCCCGCTACGCGTCCGACCTGGCGCGCGGCCAGACCGCGCGGCTGCAGCTGATCGTCGACGGCAGCGATCCCCAGACCGTCGCCGCGGCGACCAGCGGCGCGTCGTCGCTTGTGCTGGCGCGCGCCAACGCGATCACCCTCGCCCGCCTGCGCGCGGTCGGGCCCGCGCTGGCCACCGAACCGCTGACGATCGAGCCGAACACCTGGTACAACCCGGAGCTCAAGACCGCGATCTACATCGTGCCCGGCCTGGTCGGCGTCATCCTGACGATGACGATGGTGATGTTGACGTCGATGGCGATCGCGCGCGAGCGCGAGCGCGGCACGCTGGAGCAGCTGATCGTCTCGCCGGTACGGCGGGTGGAGTTGATCGTCGGCAAGATCCTGCCCTACGTCGCGATCGGCTACGTGCAGATGACGTTGATCCTCGCGGCCGGCGTGTTCGTGTTCAAGGTGTCGCTGGTCGGATCGCTGCTGCTGCTCTACGCGCTGGCGTTCCTGTTCATCGCCGCCAACCTGGCGCTGGGCCTGTTCTTCTCGACGCTCGCGAAGACCCAGCAGCAGGCGATGCAGATGTCGATGTTCTTCCTGCTGCCCAACATCCTGCTGTCCGGCTTCATGTTTCCGTTCGAAGCGATGCCGCGCGCCGCGCAGTTCCTGGCCCAGCTGCTGCCGCTGACCCATTTCCTGCGCATCGTCCGCGGCATCACGCTGAAGGGTGCCCACGCCGACGACGTCGCGACGGAGGTCGTGTGGCTGTGCGCGATTCTCCTCGCGCTGATCGCGCTGTCGTCGCTCCGCTTCCGCAAGAAGATCGCCTGAGCGCGCGCTACCTGACGCGCGGGTCGGGCTTCTTGAGCGTGAAGTAGGTGAAGACCTTGGAGAGCGAGCCGACGAGCGGAACCGACGTGCACACCGCGACGCCGGCGTCGGCGCCGCCGTTCGTCGGACAGAAGGGCATCGCGATGGCGCCGGAGCCGTAGCTGTGCCCCGACCCCGGATCGTGCTCGCCGAGCGGGTTGGGAAACGTCGTCGCCGGCAGCTTGGTCATCGCCGCGCCCGCGTAGACGGTGACGAGGCCGGCGGCCATCTTCCCGGCGACCTCGGCGTCGGGGTTGCCGACGAACATCTCGTCGCCGGCCGTGCCGTCGATGTTCAGGGCAGCGACCGCGGCGCCGAAATGGCCGCCCGCCGAATCCGTCGCCGTCCCCGCCGGCGCCTGTCCCGTCGACAGCGGCAAGCTGTAAAGGTAGGCGTGGTTCGGCGGCGCGCCGACCAGCAGGTGGTCGGGCCCGTCCGTGCCATCGAGGTCGACCAGCGTCATCGCGCGCCCGAACAACGGCTCGCTGGCCGTCAGCACCGCGCCGCACGTGAACGTTCCCGTCGTCAGATCGACGTCGAAGACCGAGACGGCGCCCGTGCCCGCCACCGACGGCGTTCCGACGGCGATCTGCGTGCCCGTCGCCAGCAGCCCCGCCACGATGACGGGACGGTTCGTGCGATCCCGCTCGGGCAGGTTCGACGAAAAATCGATCGGGCACGGATCCGTCGGGCCGCCCGACAGGTGGGCCTTGTCGTTGGTGACCTGGCCGTCGACGTAGACATGCAGCGTGGTCGACGACAGCACGACGACCTCGGCCGCCGCGCCGCCGCCGATCTGGCCCGCCCCGACGCCGACGCCGTACTGCGCCTCGCCGACCGTCGGCCCGAACGTCGACACCGGGTACTTCGCGGGCTCGGTCGCTGAATGCGGGGCATCCAGCGACATCCGCAGGACGTCGCCGAACGTGAGGGTCGGCGCGCCCATGATGACGTCGCGCGAGTCGGGGTTGAACGCGATGGCCGTGATCGGCCCCTGTTGCAGCAACTGGATCGCGTCAGCGCTGGTGAC
The DNA here is from genome assembly GCA_035607075.1 of Polyangia bacterium. Taxonomy (GTDB): domain Bacteria; phylum Myxococcota_A; class Polyangia; order Fen-1088; family Fen-1088; genus JADGRB01. Next base: position 579 of record DATMZL010000533.1, on the reverse strand, counting down.
GCCCACGCCGCTCGGCCCGCCCGACGCGTCGAACGACACGACGGCGACCGACGCCGTGTGCGTCCCGGTCGCAACGAACCGCCCGGCGGCGAGGCCGTCCTTCGGCGGTGGCACCGGCAGCAGGATCGCGCCGAATTCGTCCTTGGCAGGATAGTCGCCCGGCGCGGTGATGCTGACGACCGGCGTCTTCTTCTTCAGGTCGTCGAAGTCGCGCCAGTCGCAGCCCGCGGCCGCGCCGAGCGCGGCGAGCCCGAGTACCGCTGCGGCGGCGCGCATCAGAACCGTCCCCACAACGACAGGCCGCCGCCGTCCGATCCCATCGCCGGGGCGAGGCTGACCTTCTTGGTATCGGTCACGCCCGCGCTGTCCGCCCCGTGCGAAAAGAAGCTGACGATCGCCGTGACGCCCACGATCGCGCCCACGCCGAACAGCACGTTCGCGCCGATCGCTTCGATCTTGCCGCGCGTGAACCGCGAATCGTTGCTGTCGATCAGCACGTTGTTGTTGCTGTCCGCCGTGATCGAATCCTTGTTCTGCTGCGACAGGTGCCCGACGTAAGCGCCGGCGCCGATCAGCAGA
>DATMZL010000011.1:0-2372 GCA_035607075.1 Polyangia bacterium | reverse complement strand
GATGATGAGAAAGTTCGCGCGCATGCTCGTGCCTGTCATCTGCTTGAGCGCCGGCGGCGCGCCGGTCGCGCTGGCGCAGGTCGGCATCACAACGCCGGCTCCGACGTTGACGCCCGTGACGCCGCCAGCTGGTCCCACGCCGGGGACTGCAGTCGGTTCAGCTCCGGCGACCACGCTCGCGCCGGCGCCGACGTCACCGACCACGAGCACACCGCCGCCGGGAGGAACCTCCGCCGCGACCTCGAGCACCGTCTCGCCGGCGCAGACCGGGACGGCGCCCGCGGATGCGGTCGCGATTCCGCCGCCGCTGCCCGTGCCGACATTCGCGACGCCGTCGCCGTTCGCCGACACCGGGACGTCGCTTCCGGGGGCGCCCAACGTTCCCGCGGGATCGCCCGTTCCGGCCGCCGGATCGAGCGCGGGCGAAACGCTTTCGCCGGGCGGAACGGCCGTGATGCCCGCGAGCCCGACGACCGCGGTCCCGAGCGTGGGTGGCGCTGCGCCCGCGACAGGTGGCGGCGCGCCCGCCGCAACGCCGCCGCCGAACAATCCCTTTGGATACTGACGCGTGGGGAGCCGGCAAGTTCAGCTCGCCGCGTACCATCTTGGGAGGGTTCGGGAACCCCTTTGAGGGGTCCCGATTCAACTGACGCGTCGGAGTCAAGCCGTTGTCGGGCTGGCCTCGCGGCGGACCGGCCGGCGCAGCTTGTCGAGGTAGAGGTAGATCACCGGGGTCGAGAACAGGTTCAAGATCTGCGAGACGCAAAGGCCGCCGACGATGCTGATGCCGAGCGGGCGCCGCAGCTCGGATCCCGCGCCCAGGCCGACCGCCATCGGTAGCACGCCGAACAGCGCCGCCAGCGTCGTCATCAGGATGGGGCGGAAGCGCAGCAGGGCGGCGCGGTGGATCGCCGCCTTCGGGTCGAGGCCCTCGACGCGTTCGGCCTCCAGCGCGAAGTCGATCATCATGATCGCGTTCTTCTTGACGATCCCCAGCAGCAAGATCACGCCGATGAGCGCGATGATGCTGAACTCGACGCGCAGAACGTAGATCGCGATCAGCGCGCCCAGCGCCGCCGACGGCAGCGTCGAGATGATCGTGATCGGGTGAATGAGGCTCTCGTAGAGGATGCCCAGCACCACGTAGACGGTGAACAGGGCGGCGAGGATCAACCACGGCTCGCTGCTGAGCGACGCGCCGAAGGCCTGCGCGGTGCCCTGAAAGCTGGCGTGGATCGTCGCCGGGAGGCCGATCTGGCGCTCTGACGCGCGGATCGCGGTGACCGCCTGGCCGAGCGCGACGCCCGGCGCCAGGTTGAATGACAGCGTGGTCGCCGGCAGCTGACCCTGGTGGTTGATCGAAAGCGGCGACGGCGAGATGTCGAAGCGCGCCATGCTGGACAGCGGGACCAGGCTTCCGTTCAACGCCCGCACGTAGACGTGCGCCAGTTGGTCGGGGCTGGCTTGTTGCGCAGGGCTTGCTTCCAGCACGACGCGGTAATAGTTGAGCGCCGTGAACGACGTCGCGACCTGACGCTGGCCGAAGGCGTCGTACAGCGTGTCGTCGATCGCCTGCATGCTGACGCCCTGGCGCGCGGCGCTGTCGCGGTCGATGACGACGTCCAGTTGGATGCCGGCCGTCTGCTGATCGGTGTTCACGTCGCGCAGTTCGGGCAGCTTGCGAAACCGCTCCAGCACCTTGGGCGACCATGCGTTCAGCTCCGCGAGGTCCGCGTCCTGCAGCGCGTACTGGTACTGCGTGCGCGACGCGCGCCCGCCGACGCGCATGTCCTGCACCGACTGCAGGAACAGGTTGATGCCGGGTATTGTGGACAGCTTCGGCCGCAGGCGACCGACGATCTCGTCGGCGGTGCTGTGGCGCTGGTTGTGCGGGCGCAGCGCGACGAAGACGGTGCCCGTGTTGCCGGCGCCCTGCGCGCCGCCGACGAACGACAGCACGTGCTCGACGTCCGGATCGTTGTGGACCACGGCGTTGACCTTCATCTGCGCGCGCCGCATCGCCGCCGACGAGATGTCCTGCGCCGCCTCCGAGAATCCGGAGATGAGGCCCGTGTCCTGCTGCGGAAACAGGCCCTTGGGGACGACGAACGCGAGAAAGATCGTCAGGCCCAGCGTCGCGATCGTCAGCACGGCCATCAGCAGCGAATGATCCAGCGTCCAGCCGAGCGCGCGGTCGTAGCCGCGCGTCACGCGCGCGATGAACCGTCCACTCGCGTCGCCGACCCGGCCCTCGGGCGCGTGGCGGGGCGCGCGCAAGAGACGCGCCGCCATCGTCGGCGTCACCGTCAGCGACACCAGCGCCGAGATCGCGACCGCCACGCTCAGCGTCACCGCGAACTCGCGGAACAGAC
>DATMZL010001655.1:0-4234 GCA_035607075.1 Polyangia bacterium | reverse complement strand
GATGATGATCTGCCTGGTCATCGCCGGCGTGGTGCTCTCGGAGCTGGGCCTGGCCGGGCTGCGCGTCCGGCGCGTCCTGCCGCCGGCGGTCCACGCGGGCACGCCCTACCTGATGGGCATCGCGCTGGAGAACCGGAAGCGGCGGCTTCCGTCGTTCTCGATCGAGGTCGAGGATCTGATCGACGGCCGCCCGATCGAGAAGCGGTGCTACTTCCTGAAACTGCCCGCCGGACGCCTGCAGGAGACGGCGTATCGCAACACGATGGCGCAGCGCGGGCGCTATCGCCTGACGGGCTTCCGGCTGGCGACCAAGTTTCCGTTCGGCCTGGTGCCGCGCGCGCGCACGGTCGCCGACGCGGACGAGCTTTACGTCTACCCGATGCTGGTCCCCGCGCCCGAGGCGTTGCTGCGCGGCCTGCCTGCCTACCCGGCGCCCGGTCGATCGTTCGCGCCCAGCCGCCAGGGCGAATTCCGCGGGTTGCGCGCGTACCGCGACGGCGACGATCCGCGCGACATCCACTGGCGGTCGAGCGCGCGGCGGGGCATGCCGCTGGTGCGCGAGAAGGAAGATGAAGAGACGCGCGAGGCCACGATCGTCCTCGACAACGATCCCGCCACGGCGGCGGACGCGGCGGCGTTCGAGCGCGCCGTCTCGGAGGCGGCCGGCGTCGCGGTCGAGCTGGCGGTGCGCGGATTCAGCGTCGGGCTCGCGGTGCGCGGCGGCGAGGTGCGCGCCGACGTGGGCGCCGCCCAGACGGAGCGCATCCTGCGGGCGCTCGCGGTGATCGCGCCCGACGCCGGTCCGCTGCCGGCCGTCCGCACGGGCACCGTCGTGCGCATCCGCCCGGGAGCGACGCCCGCGCTCGAAACCGCGCCCGGGGCGGGCGCGAGGATGCAGCACGCATGAGGTTCGCGGCAGCGCACAAGCTGGTCACGTACTTGCTCGTCGTGGCGGCGCTGGCAGCGGCCGCGAGCACGCGCGCCGTCGCGCCGGCGAGCGCGCTCGTCTTTCTGATCGCGTGCGCGCTGTCGTTCGGCGTCGAGGGGGGCAGCCGGGTCGCGCTGGCGCTCGATCGCGCGGCGCCCGTGGTGCGCGTCGCCGCGCTGGCGCTGTTCGCCGCGATCGGCTGGCGCCTGTGGCGGCGGCTTCCCGATCCCGACGTCGCGCCCGCGTTCGATCTGGCGCTGGCGTTGCTCGGGTACAAGCTGTTCTTTCGGCGCGTGCACCGCGACTACGTCCATGTCGCGGCGCTGACGTTCCTGCTGGTCCTGATCGCGTCGACGATCGCGCACAGCTTCGTCTTCGTCGCGACGTTCGCGATCTACGTGGTGGTCGCGGTCTGGGCGTTGATCCTCTTCCACCTGCGCCGCGAGATGGAAGAGAACTACCTGATCAAGCACTCGGCGCAGGCGCCCAGTCAAAAGGTCGGCGTCGGGCGCATCCTGGGATCGCGGCGCGTCGTCGGCGGAACGTTCTTCGCCGCGACAGCCGGGATGGCGGCCGCGGTGTTCGTCGGCGCCGTCGCGATCTTCATGCTGGTTCCGCGCGTCGGCGCCGGCTTCGCGGTCGGCGTGCCCCGCATGTCCGGCAGCGCCGCCGGGTTCGCCGACGAGATCGCGATCGGGCACTACGGAATCCAGTCGGCCCACCGCCGCGACGTCGTCCTGCGCGCGACGTTCGAGGACGGTGTGATCGCGTCGGGTACCGCCGCCGACGATCTCTATTTCCGCGGCGCTGCCTACGACGCATACGAAACCGGACGCTGGGTTCACACGCACAAGCCAGAGCTGCGCACCTTCGTCGAGCACGAGGGCGGGCAATACCGCGTCGGCGAGAACCCCGCGGCGCTCGGCGACGCGACCAAGACCGCCGTCCGCCAGGAGATCGAAGCGATCGGAATTCCCGCCTCGGTCCTGGTCGCCGTCGATCGTCCGCGCGCGTTCGAGCTGCCCGCGACCAAGCTGGGCGCGGCCGGCACGTTGCGCGTGTTTCCGCGCTGGTCGGGCGAGGCGGCGCTGCGCGTGGGCGGCGGCGAAGGGGACACGTTCATCACGCTGTCGCACGCGCACTACGTCGCGTATTCACGTCCCGGCGGCGGTACGGGCGCCGCGCCGCCGTCGCTGTCGCCCGCCGCGCGCGCCGCGTACCTGGCGGTTCCCGAGGACCTCGGGCGCCGGCTCGCGAACCTGGCCGCCACGCTCGGCGATCCGGACATCGACGAGAGCGACACGATCGCCGCCGTCACGCGCGCGCTGCGCGAGAAGCACGGGTACACGATGGACCCGCGGCCCGCGCCCGCGGGCGTCGACCCGGTCGAGAGCTTCCTGCTGGGCGAGCACGCGGGCCACTGCGAGCTGTTCGCGTCCGCGGCCGTGCTGCTGCTGCGCGTGCGGGGCGTGCCGGCGCGCTACGTGACCGGCTTTCGCGGCGGCGAATGGAACGCCGTCGGCAACTACGTCGCGGTCCGTGACGACCGCGCGCACGCGTGGGCGGAAGCCTTCGTTCCCGAGCGCGGCTGGGTCCGCGTCGACGCGACGCCGCCCGGCCCGCCGCTGCCGCGCGCCGGGCACGTGTCCGAGGTGATGGACGCGCTGGACTACTTCTGGAACCGCTGGGTCGTCGGCTACGACCTGGGCCGCCAGCTGGAGCTCGCACGGCGCGCGGGCCGCCACCTGGTCACGCCCACCCCGCACGCCTCGCCCGCACGCATCGCCCTGTACTCAGTAGGCGCGTGCCTGTTCGCCGCGCTCCTGCTGGCGGCCCGCCGGTTACGCCGGCGGCGCGCGCGGTCAGCCCACGCCGGCCGCGACGTCGCGCGCGGTCCCGTCTGGACGGCGCCACGCCTGGGCGCGATCGAGCGCCTTTATCGTCGGACCCTGGGCCGGCTGGCGCGGGCGGGCTGGCCGCGCCGCCAGAACGAGACGCCGCACGAATACGCCGAACGCGTGCGCGCCTCCGGCCTGATTGCCCCCGACGAGTTCCGCCAGCTGACCGAGCGCTACACCGCCGCCCGCTTCGGCGGCCACGCCGCCGACGACAAGGTCGTCGCCGAGCTCGCTGCCAAATTGGCAATCCGGACGGGGGGACCCAGCCATACGGGCAGCGCGCCGCCGCATCCCCAGGGCTGAAGCCCGGGCGTCCCGTATTCCTTGCGGGCACCACGCTTGCAGTAAGATGCGGCCCGCCAATGCGCCCGCTGCTTCGCCCGACCCTGCTGGTGACCCTCGCCGCCTCCGTGCTCGCGAGCGGTGAAGCGTGGGCGCAGTTCACAGACGGGGGAACGACGTCGAACGGCTTCGCACCCGAGGACTTTTTCGTGCGCGCCCAGGACATCCAGGGCCACACGCTTTCCGACTTCGACGTCGCTCGCTACTTCAACAAAGCCCGCTGTGATTGCAGCCAGAACGTCTTCGTCTACGTCGCGCTCAGCCAGACAGGCCTCGCCAAGCAAGCGACTCTCACGACGGAGGGAAACATCGAGGTGTGGCTCGGCACCACGTGCAGCGACATCAATCTGCGCGGCGCGCGCTGTGTTCCCCTCGCGAAGACGTCGGTTTCGGCCTTCCTGCACGACCTCGCCGGACGACTGTATGTCCCGACAGACGCCCGAAATATGGCCAGCCAGCCGAACCTCGGCACCGGCTTCGACGGCGGCGCCGGCGGTGGGTTCCCGAACCCGGATTGCACGATGACGGGCGAGCAGGCGTCGCAGACGATCTGGGTGCTGTGGGACAAAGATGGCGATGGTGCACCCGAGACCTCGGCCACCCAGACCGTCGACTTCGATGTCCGGCCGCCGCCGGCTCCTTCGGGGGTCTCGGTCGAGGGCGGCAACCAGGCGCTGATCGTCCACTGGACCGGGATCAACGCCGCGAGCTATCCGGACCTCGTCGGATACCAGATCCTTTGTAAGCGCGGCGCCGATCTGCAGGTTTTCGCCAACTCCACGTTCGAGCCTGGGTTCCAGACCTGCACCAGCCCCACGCCCAAGCCGATCCCCGACGCCGGCCCCATCAGCATCGATCCGAACTTCGACGGCGGCGTCGAGGCGCTGAACCCGCTGTTCGCCTGCTCGCCGTTGCTGTCACCGACGACCAGCTCGTTCCGGGTCAAGATCCTCCAGAACGCCATCACGTACGGCGTGGCGGTGGTCGCCATCGACAAGAGCGGCAACGCCAGCGTGCCCGACGTGTTCTACGGCGCTCCGATCCTGACCAAGAGCTTCTACGACGT
>DATMZL010000500.1:0-4792 GCA_035607075.1 Polyangia bacterium | reverse complement strand
CAGTGCGGGAAGGTCGTGTTCACCGACATCCACATCCAGAAGTCGATCAGCGTCGGCGGCGTCACCACCGGCGGCGACGACTCGGATCCGGGGAAGCCGTTCCCGAGCGGATGCAAGACCAACGAGATGTCGCCGCAGGCGAAGGCGCTCGAGTTCCTGTTCTTCGATCTGTCGGCGTGCGTGCTGCCCGACGACAAGCAACCGACGCCGCCGCCGGTGCCGCCGCCCGGTCTGCCGACCACGCCGCCGCCACCGACGACCACGCCGCCGCCGGTCCCGCCGGGAACGCCGCCCATCCCGATCCCGCCGCCGCCGCCCCCGCCACCGCCGCCGCCGCCCCCGCCACCGCCGCCGGTCCAGTAAGCCGCGGCGGCGTTCGATAGCGTGATGGAAACGGTTCCCTCGCGACATTAAATGTCGCGGAGGGTCGCATGCGCCTTCAACTATCGGTTTTGCTTGTCTTGTTGGTCTTGCTGGTCGCAGCCGGGAACGCCCGCGCCACCGAGTACTACGTGGCCACGACCGGCAGCGACTCGGCCGTAGGGACGATGGCCGCGCCGTGGGCGACGCTGCAGAAAGCGGCGAACACAGCCGTCGCCGGCGACACGGTCTGGATCCGCGGCGGCACCTACATGATCACGACGCCGGCCAACAGTGGCGCGGGCATCAACTTCACGAAGAGCGGCACGGCCGGCAACACGATCAAGTTCTGGGCGTACGCGGGCGAGACGCCGAAGTTCGACTTCTCGAACCTGCAGATCTCGTCGACCGGCTACACGATGGGGTTCGTGGTGAACGCGAACTACCTTCACTTCAAGGGTCTGGAGATCTGCTGCGTCCCGATGAACACGTCGTCCAACAACGGCATCTCGGTGAACGGCAGCTCCGCCAACGACACCTTCGAGCTGCTCAACATGCACCACAACGCCGGCAACGGGATCTTCATCGGCAACAAGAGCGGCGGCGGCCACCTGGTGCTCAACTGCGACGCGCACGACAACTACGATCCGAACTCGAACCAGGGAATGGGCCAGAACGCCGACGGCTTCGGCGTGCACTACCAGACGTCGGGCGCGACGACGATCATCCGCGGCTGCCGCGCCTGGTGGAACTCCGACGGCGGCTACGATCTTAACAACCAGGACATCCCCGTCACCGTCGAGAAGTCGTGGGCGTTCATGAACGGCTACGCCAACTACGGCGCCACCAACCCCACCGACGGAAACGGCAATGGCTTCAAGATGGGCTCGAGCCCGATGATGGTGCGCCACCTGGTCCAGAACAACGTCGCCTGGAAGAACAAGGCGTCGGGCTTCTATGCGAACCACTCGCCTGGCGGGAACACCTGGTACAACAACACGTCATTCAACAACGGCACGCAGTACAACATGCTCGCGAGCCCCCCGAACGATCCGAACACGACCATCACGCTGTCGGGATCGCTGGCGCACATCATGCGCAACAACATCGGCTTCCCGAACCGGAACAGCAACATGACCGGCGTCGACACGATGTTCAACAGCTGGGATCTCATGCTCACGCCGGCGAACGCCGACTTCGCGAGCGTCTCGGATCCCAGCGCCCCCGCGAGCGGGCAGGCAATGGGGATGGCGATCGAGGGGATGGGGGCGATGGGCCCGCGCCAGGCCGACGGCAGCCTGCCGAACATCGACTTCCTGCACCTGGCGGCGGGCAGCAAGTTCATCGACAAGGGGACCAACGTCAACCTGCCGTTCGTCGGCAGCGCGCCGGATCTGGGCGCCTACGAGTACGGCGCAGCGACGACGACCGGCACGGGCGGCACGACGGGCGGAGGCGGCACGACGGGCGCGGGCGGCACGACGGGCGCGGGCGGACGCGGAGGCAGCGCGGGCGGCGCGGCCGGAACGACGGGCGCCGGCGGACGTGGGGGAACGACGGGCGCCGGAGGGCGTGGTGGAACCACCGGCAGCGGCGGCGGTGCCGCAGCGGGCACGGGAGGTAGCGGCGTGGTCGTCGGCTCCGGCACGGGCGGCGGCAGTGGTGGCATCGGTGGATCGACGGCGGGAACTGGCGTCGATCCGACGGGCACTGGCGGAACGGACGTCTCGCCGACGGGCACCGGCGGCGACAACGCGACCGGCACCGCGGGCGCCAGCGCGACGGGAACTGCGGGCTCGAGCCCGACCGGCACCGGCGGCACCGGACCGGGCGAGACCGGGGGTGGCTGCGCCTGCGCGATCGATGCGGGCGCCGGGCGCGCGTCGTTGTTCGTGCTCGCCCTGTTCGGCGCGGTGTCGTCGCTGCTCACGCGCCGGCGACGGCGCATCGGCAGCTGACGCTTTTCAGGGCCCGCAGCGAACGATCGGCGCGGGCGGCGAGAAGTTCCAGGCGCTGAGATCCAGATCGTCGTAGCGCTGCAGCTCGCCCGCGACGGCGGCCGTGATCTCGCCGAGCGTCTGTCCCAGCTTGTTGCCCGCGGTTCCCCCGGGCGCAGCGACGCAGACGAACTTGGCGGCACCGCAGACGTCGAGCGGCTCGCAACCCGGGCTGGCCGGCCCGAGCGCGGCGAGCGCCGCGTCGCCGTACAGCGCGCGCCCGTCGACGGTCACCAGACGCACGTCAGCGGGCGTGGCCGCGAGCAGCGCCTCGTAGGGGCGCGCCCGATCGCCGCCCACGACCACGACGTCCGCCTTCATCCCGGGCGCCAGCGCGCCGAGCACGCCGGCGAGGCCCAGCGCCCGCGCCGCATGCGTCGTCACCATCTGCACCAGCGCGCGCGGCGCGATCACATCGCCCCAGACAGAATTGTCGACGCGATCCGCGAAGCGCAGCTCGTCGAGCAAGTTCTGGCTTCCGCCGATCGACCAGTCGGGCGCGAGCGCGACGTTGATCCCCTTCGCGAGAGCGAGCGGGATGTTCGCGGTCTTGGTCAGATCCGTCCCGCCGCCGTACAGGAAGACGTTCGATCGCGGCGACCAGACCAGGCTGATGCCGGACGCGGCGACGGCGGACAGCTCCGGCTCGCCGAGCGCGGTGCCGTGCACGATCGTCGTGTGCGGATCGTAGAGGCACCCGTCCGCGGTCGTGACGGTGCCGAGCTTGCTCCACTCGGCGCGCGCCGTCGCGTCGACGCCCTCGGCGACGTGGATGACGTACGCGTCCGTCGATCCGTCGTCGACGTTCGCGCACACCGAATCGGCGGCGGACGTGGTCGGGAAGATCGTCGCGGCCTGCACCTTGTCCGCCGGCAACCCGTTCGCGCTCTGGTCGATCGTCCGGGCGAGCGAGCCGTAACACGAACGGTTGGCCGGGTTGGCCGACCCGACGACCGACGTCGTGCCGGCGATCAGCGCTTTGAGCTCGCCGTACTTGTCCATCTCGCAGCCGATGGAGACCGGCGAGCCCGCCTCGCCGTTCAAATACTGCTTGGCGTCGACCATCGCCTTGTAACGGGCTTCGTTCGGCCACTGGTTGTGGTTCGTGTACAGCTTCGCGGGCGACCAGTCGGTCTCGTCGAAGATGTCGAACAGGATGTGGTTGTGCGCGTCTATTAACCCCGGAAAGATGATCCCGTTCGTGACGACCACCGTCGCGTCGGCGGCGGCCGGCTCGCCCGCGCACGACGGCGCGACGCAAGCGAGCGTATCGCCGGCGATCAGCACCTCCCCTTCGAACGAAACGTCGGGCGTGACCACCGTGCCCGACAGCAGCAGGCGATCGGGCCGGCCGACGCGATTGACGGCGGGCGGTCCGTCCACCACGCCCGCGTCGACGCCGACATCGGCCGCGACATCGGCCGCGGCACTCGCGTCCGCGCCACCACCCACATCCGCCGTCGCGGCGTCGGTTGCCGCCGTCACGTCACTCGTCGCCGCCGCGTCGGTCGTCGCCGTCGCGTCGGTCGTCGTCGTCGCGTCGCTGGTCGCCGTCGCGTCCGTTCCGGCGTCAGCGACCGGGCCGGCATCCGACGCGGGCGCCGGGCAACCGTCCGCGCCGCACGGGTTCGCCGCGCCCTGCGTGCAGTCGATCGCCGCCGCGGACCACGGGCCGAGGTCGGGCTGACGGCCGAAACATTGCCCCGCCGCAGACGATGCGGTCGGACCGCCCACGCCGACGTCGGCGGACGTCCCGCAGCTGGCACCGCTTCTCGTCGCGGCGAGCAACCGGCACGCGTCGGGCGTGACGGAGTTGATGAACGACAGCTTGACCCAGACATGCTCGCCGGGCGCCAGGACGGCGCACGTCGCGCCTCGGCCGGCTGCTGCGCAGGTCGCCGACCCGACCGCGTGGTTCACAACAGCGTCAGTGATCGCGCGCGGCGCACCCCCACCCTCGCTGTCGTCGACGTACCAGCAGCTCGCCGAATCGTTCGCCAGATCGACGGCCGTCGCGCTCGCGTTGAGCAGCTCGACCCAGCCGCTCGACCCGGACATGCACTCGTTGACGACGATCGTCGGCCCCCCGAGCGAGCGGACGACGGTCGTCGCCGCGCGGTCTTCGGGACTGCAAGCCCCTATCGTTATTAATGAAGCGGCTGTGGCGGCCAAGCGGGCGAGCGACCCCTTCTTCACCCAGTTACCAACGTCGCCCGACCGTCCGAATTCCGGACACCCGGCCGAATTTCGGCCGCCTCACATCACGGCAACGCGAGGAAACTGCTCGTGATCGTGGCGGCGCTGGCGTCGCCACACTGGCCGCCGAATGCCTTCGCGTTGGCGGTCAGGCCCATGAGCGGCTTGCCCGTCGTCGCATCCAGTGCCACCGACGGCCCGGCGTACATGCCCCACGAAGCCGAGAGGCAGCCCGCGGG
>DATMZL010000018.1:0-4923 GCA_035607075.1 Polyangia bacterium | reverse complement strand
AGTCGAACGCCGTCTACGACCTGGTGCAAGGCATGGTTTCACGCGGCGTCCCGATCAACGGCGTCGGGCTTCAGATGCACACGGGCCCGGCCGCCTCATCACCGTCGGACGCCGATGTCGCGAAGAACATGCAGCGGCTGGCCGACCTCGGGCTCGACGTGATGATCACCGAGATGGATGTCCAGATTTGCACAAGCGACCTCACCACCCAGACCGCCAGGTTTCACGACATTGTCGCCGCATGTGTGGCACAGCCCGCATGTAAGGCAGTCACCGTGTGGGGCGTACCAGACAAGTATTCGTGGCTGAACGGACAGACGTGCACCACCCCTCGGCCGTTGCTGTTCGACGACAACTATTTAGCCAAACCTGCCTACATGGGCGTCATTGACGCCTTTTTTGGCCGTTAGGCAATCAGCACAATGTTTTCACAATGCATTGCATTTCAACGTAGCGGTCGTGGTTAAGGAGGCAGACAATGATTTCCATGCCAAATCACACCTTGCTCCCGCTGAGCGTCAGAGCACTCGCAATCGCCAGCATCCTGGGACTCGCCGCGTGCGGCGGCGGAGGCCCGACGTACGACGGCGGTATGGACAAGGCAGCGGGTACCGGCGGGAAGGGCGGTAGCGGCGGCAAGGGTGGAACGACTGGCTCGGCAGGCAGCACGGGTGCGGGCGGCAGCGTCGGAGGAACCGGCGTCGCTGGCACAACCGGCACTGCTGGAACAACGGGCAGCGCTGGTCGGGGCGGAACGACCGGCTCGGCCGGCACGACGGGCGCGGGCGGCAGCGTCGGAGGAACCGGCGGCACCGTCGGCGTCGCTGGCATGGGCGGGACGACGGGCGCGGCTGGTACGGGCGGAACCACGGGCACGGCCGGTACGGGTGGCAGTACGGGTGGCAGTACGGGTGGATCGACGGGCGCGGGCGGCGACTCGAACGGCACGGGCGGAACCACGGGCACGGGCGGGTCGGCCGGCACAACCGGCTCGGCAGGCACCACCGGTGGCGGCGGCTCGACCGACGCGGGAGACGGCGGACCTGACGCGCCGACCGGTGCGGGCAACGGCACGACCTGCACGGCGTCGGCCGAGTGCGCCAGCAACGAATGCGTCGACGGCGTGTGCTGCGAATCGGCCTGTACGGACAGCTGCAAGGCCTGCTCGAACGCAAAGACCGGCGCGACGGACGGCCTCTGTCGTGCGATCACGAACGGTACCGATCCCGACGACGAATGTGCGCAGCAAGCGCCATCCACTTGCGGGAGGGATGGTATGTGCGACGGCGCCGGCGCGTGCCGCGTCTGGGGAACCGGCATCACCTGCGCTGCCGAATCGTGCACCGGCTCGGTCTACACGCCGGCCCGGGTCTGCAATGGCGCCGGCGTCTGTCAGAGCGTCAACTCCGCGTCGTGCGGAACGTACCTGTGCGGCGCGACGTCGTGCCTGACGTCGTGCACGTCGAGCGCCCAGTGTACATCCGGCAATTTCTGCTCCGGGACGTCGTGTGGCGGCGTGAAGGGGTTGGGGGCGGCCTGCGGCGGCTCGGTCGAATGCGGAAGCGGCTTCTGCGTCGACGGTGTCTGCTGCGAAGCGGATTGCACGGGATCGTGCTTCGCGTGCAGCAACCAGAAGACCGGCCAGGCCAACGGCCTCTGTCGGGCGGTTTCGACCGGCACCGATCCCGACAATGAATGCCCTCAGGACACGCAGTCCAGCTGCGGGTTCAACGGCAACTGCGACGGAGCGGGCGCCTGCGCGCGGTGGGTGAACACGACCTGCTTCGGCGAATCCTGTTCCGGGTCGACCTACACGCCCGCCCGGACCTGCGACGGGTCTGGCGTCTGCCGGACGGTGACCAACACGTCGTGCGGCTCGTACACCTGCGGCGCGACAGCGTGCAAGACCTCGTGCACGTCGAACCTCGATTGCGTCTCGGGCTTCTTCTGCCTCGGGGGCGTCTGCACGACAGTGAAAGGCCAGGGCTCGGCCTGCACCGATCCCTCGCAGTGCTCGACGGGCGCCTGCGTCGACGGCTTCTGCTGCGACACCGCGTGCACCGGCAGCTGCATGGCGTGCGCGGGTTCGAAGACCGCCCAGGCCAACGGCGTCTGCAGCGCGATCATCGGGGGCACGGATCCCGACGCCGAGTGCACGGCTGATCCGTTGTCCACGTGCGGGCTCGACGGCACGTGCGACGGCCTCGGCGCGTGCCGCAAGTACACCGTCGGGACTGTCTGCGTCGCCGCGTCGTGCAGCGTCGCGACGTTCACGCCCGCCCGCACCTGCGACGGCGCCGGCACCTGCGGAACGGCGACAGACCAGTCGTGCGGCGCGTACGCGTGCGGCGCGAGCTCGTGCAACCCGTCGTGCGTCGCGAACACCGACTGCGCCTCGGGCTACCACTGCGTGGCCACCGCCTGCGTGCCGACGGAGACGAACGGCACCGTCTGCGACGAGTCCAGCGACTGCGGCAGCGGTTACTGCGTCGACGGCGTCTGCTGCGACACCGTCTGCAACGGCACCTGCCAGACCTGCAACGCGACGAACAGCGTCGGGACGTGCAAGTTCTCCGACCCGGGGACCAACCCGCGCAACGAGTGCACGGCCTCGGCCGCCACGAGCTGCGGCACCGACGGCTTCTGCGACGGCGCCGGAGCCTGCCGCCAGTGGGTCGCCGGGACCGTCTGCCTGGCGGCGAGCTGCGCGAGCGCGCAGCTGACCGCGGCCTCGACCTGCAACGGCACGGGCACGTGCGTCGCGGGCGCGACGACGTCGTGCGGGGCGTACCAGTGCGCGGGCTCGGCCTGCGCGACCAGCTGCGCATCCGACGCCGCCTGCAACGGCGCCTTCTGCTCGGCGGCCACCTGTTACAAGACGCCCGTGAACCTCGCCGGCAACGGCGATCTCGAGTACGGCGCGGCCACCGCCTGGTCGGTCGGTGGCGGCACCTCGTCGCTGCAGAACGCGGGGACGTCACCCTCGACGGTTCACGCGGGCACGTACGCCCTCGGCGATACCGCGCGGACGGCGAACTTCCAGGGACCGCAGTACAACCTGCCGACCGGCGCGGGCGTCTACAACGTCTCGCTCTGGGCGATGCAGGCCGACGTCGCGACGATGAGCGCGGCGGTGCAGATCAACCGCACCTGCGGCGCGACGTCCACGCAAGACTTCAACGGGATCGTCGGGAGCTACGGCTTCCCGCTGCAGCAAGGCGTCTGGACGAAGGTAACCGGCACGATCGACCTGACGAACGCGTACGGGTCGGCGCAGGGGACGAACTGCCAGCCGAACGCCGCCACGCCGGGCGTGGTTCGGTCGGCGCTCATGTACCTCAACCAAACGGCGGGCACGACCGTTCCCAACCTGTACATCGACGACCTCGTCATCACCTCCACCGACGGGCACAACCTGGTCGGCAACCCGAACTTCGAGGCCGGCGCCACCAGCGGCTGGCAGAACAACGGCGGCGGCACCCTGGGCGTCTCGACGACGCTCTACCTCGGCGGCACGCACAGCCTCTCGCTCACCGGGAGGACCGCTACGTTCCAGGGCCCGCGCTGGAACCTGCCTCTCGGCGCCGCGAGGTACAACATCACGTTCAACGCGCTTCACGACGGCGCGATGAACCACGATCTGATCCTGCAACCGACCTACACCTGCCAGGGCGGCTCGGCGCAGTTCCCTGCGTCGGTCGCCATCGTGAGCCAGGCCGGCGGCAACAGCTGGAACACGCTGGCCGGCACGTACACCATGCCGCCCGCGAACGCGGCGCCCGGGTGTAAGCTGACCTCGGCGGCCATCTACCTGCAGCAGGAGTTCGGCAACGGGTCCTGCAGCGGCGTCGAGTGTCCGAATCTCTACGTCGACGATGTGTCGATCACGCTTGTACCGTAACTTTCACAGCACTGTTCGCGAGCGGCAGCCGATCTTTCGTCTGCTGGCGCTCGCGTCGCTCGTCGCCATGGGTTGCGGCGGCGAGCAGGCCAATCGTCCCCGCGACGGCGGCGCCGGCGGCGCGCGGGGCGGAGCCGGCGGCGGCGCCGACGACGGCGGAGGAGCGGGCCGCGGCGGAAGCGCAGGCAGCGTCGGCGGCATTGCCACGGGCAGCGCGGGCGACGGCAGCGGCGGCACCACCGGCGCGGCGGGCGGGGGCGGCACGGGCGGCACCAGTGGCACCAGCGGCAGCAGCGGCAGCAGCGGCAGCAGTGGGACGACCGGTGGCGTCGGCGGCACGGGCGGCGCCCGCGGTGGCGCGGGCGGGACGGGCGGCGCGGGCGGACGGGGCGGCACAGGCGGTGCCGGCGGGCGCCCGACCGGCTCGGGCGACAACGGGACGACGTGCACGGACGGCGGTCAGTGCAAGAGCAGCTGGTGCGTCGACGGCGTCTGCTGCATCAACGCGTGCACCGGAACCTGCATGCGCTGCACCGCCCCGTCGGGGAATTGCCAGCCGATCCCCGACCTGACCGATCCGGAAAACGAGTGCGCCCCGGACGATCCTTCCACCTGCGGCAACACGGGCGATTGCAACGGCGCAGGCGCCTGCCGCAAGTTCGGCAACACCACGGTCTGCGACACGACGCCTTCGTGCGATAACACGACCGGCTCGATCGTCACGAAGAAGGTTTGCGACGGGCTCGGGAGGCCCAACTCCTGCGTCGCGAACAGCTCGCAGAGCTGCAACGGATTCGCCTGCGTGATGGGATCAACCGCCGCCTGCGGTACCAGCTGCAGCGACGACTCCGGCTGCGCGAAGAACGCGTTCTGCGGCGCCGCGACGTGCGTCGGGACGCCGAACATCGCCGGCAACGGCGATCTGGAATACGGCAGCTCCTTCTTCTGGTCAGCGGTGAACGGTACCTCCAGCGTGGGCGTCACCATGACCGGTCCGCACGACGGCATGTACGCGGTCTCGG
>DATMZL010000019.1:0-3445 GCA_035607075.1 Polyangia bacterium | reverse complement strand
CCGCCGGGACGGGCGCGCCACGCCGAAGACGACGCCCGCGACGGCGGTCAACGCGAGCGCGCCGGCGACGACCGCCCGCTGGCGGCGGGGCGCCGCTTCCAGGGCAGCCGTCTTCGCCCCGACCAGCGCCGACGGCCCCCGGGCGGCGGCGTCGTCCAGCGCCTTCAGCAGCTCCCCGGCGTCCTTCCACCGGTCGCGCGGCGAGTGCGAGAGCGCCTTCGCGATGATCGCTTCGAACATTCCGACATCGCGCTGCTTGCTCGCCGGCGTCGGTCGATCCTTCGCCATCACCTGCTCGAATAGATGCAGGTCGGGATTCCCGGTGGCGAACGGCGGCTCGTCCGTCATCAGCTCGGTCAGGATCAATCCCAGCGCGTGGACGTCGGTCCACGGCCCGGTCCGCGAGAACGCCACCTGTTCGGGCGCGGCGTACGCGGGCGAAAACGCCGGCGCGCTCTCCGTGCGCGTGTTGCCCGTCGTCGGCGGCTTGTCGTCCGCCATGATCTTCGCGATGCCGAAATCCAGCACCCGCAGCGACGGTCCGTGCGCGGTCTGCGTCACCATGATGTTCGCGGGCTTGATGTCGCGGTGGACGATCGCGTGCTTGTGCGCGTGCGCCAGCGCCACCATGGCCGGACGGACGAACGCGACCGCTTCCAGCGGCGGCATCCCGCGTTTGCCCTCGTTGCGCCGGCGCGCCAGGTACGTCGCCAGCGTCTCGCCCTCCAGCCATTCCAGCGCCATCCACGCCGCCAGCTCGCCCGAGGGCAGCGCCGAAACCGAGAAGTCGTACACGTCGACGATGTGCGGGTGGCGCAGGCGCGCGATCGTCCTCGCCTCCGACGCGAACTTCTCGCGAAACTCCGAACGCGCCACGTCGTCGTGCCCGTGCCGCGTCTTCAGGATCTTCAGCGCGACGCGCCGGTCGAGCGCGACCTGGCAGGCCTTGTACACGACGGCGAAGCCGCCCTCGGCGATCCGCTCCTCGATCCTGAAGCGACCGTCGAAGACCATCCCCTTCAACGCGAACGCGTCTCCCTCCGGAACAGGCCCGCCCGTCGGCACGCGGTGATCAAACGCCCAGCAATTCGCACCTGTCAAGCGGCCCCCGCGTGCACGCAGTTGTCTTCGGCGGCCGACTGCGCGCATGCTGCTTCCGTGGCGCTGGAAACCACCACCCCCGATGCTGCCCTCGGCCGCCCGGGTGCGCCGGCGGCCGGGCTGGCGCTGCGCTGGGTCTTTCCGTCGAGCGACGGAAGCATCACCGCGCTGGCGGGCGTCACGACGTTCGGACGCGATCCCGAATGCGCCGGCTACCTGCCCAGCTCGTCGGTGTCGCGCAAGCATGCGGAGATCCGCTGGGACCCGGGCAGCGTCCCGATGCTGCGCGATCTCGGCAGCACCAACGGCGTCTTTCTGAACACCCGCGTCGTGAAGCAGGCGCCGCTGAAGCTGCGTGATGTGCTGCGCTTCGGCGATTGGATCGGCGTCCTGGTTCCGCTGCCCCGCACGGGCGCGACCGGCTGGACATTCGAGGAGGTGACGCCCGGGTTCTGGGCGGGCCCCGAGCTGCTGCGCGCGCTCGCGCCCGCGCGGGCGGCGGCGCAAGCCAATCTGTCCGTGATCATCCAGGGCGAGACCGGCGCCGGCAAGGAGGGAACCGCCCGCGCCATCCACGAATGGAGCGGCCGCTCGGGACCTTTCGTGGCGATCAACTCGGCGACGCTGACCGAATCGCTCGCCGAAGCGTTGCTGTTCGGGCACCGCAAGGGGGCGTTCACGGGGGCGGACAGCGCCCAGCCCGGGTTCCTCCGCGCCGCCCGCGGCGGCACGCTGTTCTTCGACGAGATCGTCGACCTGCCGCTGACGATCCAGGCGAAGCTGCTGCGGGCCATCGAGCAGCGCGAGGTCATCCCGGTCGGTGAGACGACGCCGGTCGCGATCGACGTTCGCGTTCTCGCCGCCACGGCGATCCCGCTGCGCGAGGCGGTGGCCGCGAAGCGCTTTCGCGCCGACCTGCTGGCGCGCCTCGAAGGCCTGACAGTCGTTTTGCCGCCGCTGCGCGATCGAATCGAGGACATCCCGTTCCTGTTCGCCAAGCTGATCGAACAGGAACGCGGTGCGGCTGCCCTGCCCCGCTTCGATCCGCTGCTGATCGAACGGCTGTGCACGAACGACTGGCCGTTCAACGTCCGCGGGCTGGCCCAGCTCGCGCGGCGGTTGCTCGCGCTTCATCCGAATGCGGCCGTGCTCGACTACGACGCCCTGCCCGCCGAGCTGCACGCCGTCGGCCACCGCGCGCCCACGCCCGCAACCGGCGTGGCCGTTGCGCCCGAAGACGGCGGCCCCGACGCCGAGGCCGAGATCGATCCCGCCGCGTTCCTGGCGGCGCTGCGCGACAACCGCGGCAACATGAAGCGAACCGCGGCCGCGCTGGGGATCAGCCGCGGCCGCGCGTACCGGTTGCTCGAAAAGCACGGCTCTGTCGATCTGGAAGACCTTCGTCAGGGCGAGCCGCCCGCCAGGAGCTGACAAGTCAATCCGTGACGGTGTCGATCTCGAACACCGTGTCGCCCGTGTTCATGAACGTCCCGCCGCCCCCCGAGAAGCCGGACACGACTTGGACGCCGATCTGGACGACCTTGCTCGGGTCGTATCCACTCGCCGTGATCGTCGACAGATCGAGGTCGATCGGCACCCACGTTCCAGGCGGAAACGCGCTACCTGACACGAAGGTCGCGCCCCAGGTGTAATTGGGCCCCGTCAGCGTGTAGAGCTGCACGCCGCCATTCGGAAGTGACCCGCTGACCAGCTTGACGCGGGCGTGCAGGGTCTTGTCGGCCAGGTTCTGACCCGGCTGCGACAGAAACACGGCGTTGTCGACGTACTGATCGAACGCGGTGAACCCGACCCTGAGCTGCAGCGCGCCTGGATTGGGATTTCCGTCCGCCGGGTCGAAGATCAGGCTCGGCACCGTCCCGCCCGCCGGCGGGTGAACGGCCAGATTCTGTAGGTTCGGATCGTCGTAGTTGTTGAGGTGCCAGCCCTGCGTCCCGCCATCGAACGTGTACCCGAAGTCCGGCCCGGACCGCGGGCGCGGCGGCGACGCCGGTGGGTCGTTGTAACCGAGCAGCGCCGCCCTGACGATCGTCCCCTCCGGCGAAGGCGTCCCCGCCCAGTCTCTGATCAGCGTGATGAACCCCGTCGAGCAGTCGCCCGCGAACCAGACCCACGCCGTCCAGCCCGCGAAGTGCGCGTCGGCGTACGCGATCACCTGCTGCTGATACTGAGTGCCGCACGAGTTGTCGTTGAGCACGCCGAACTCCGTGGCGACGACCGGATCCGTCTGGGTCAGGAATCCCCAGGTCCGGTTCCACTCCGACGGCGGTCTGGTGAAACCGTCGGGCGTCCCATACGGGTGCGTGGTGTAGACGATGTTGTACCC
>DATMZL010000077.1:0-3650 GCA_035607075.1 Polyangia bacterium | reverse complement strand
ACCGCGACGCCGCGGCGATGCTCTCCGGCCTCCTGACGGCCGCGGGGCACGACGTGCGGATCGCGGGCGACGCGTCCCAGGCGCTGTCGATGGCGGCCACGTTTCGCGCCCAGGTCGCCGTCCTCGACATCGGCCTGCCCGTGATGGACGGCTACGCGCTGGGGCGCGAGCTGCGAACGCGGATGGGTAACGCCACGCCGATCCTGATCGCGTTGACCGGGTACGGGCAGGAACAGGACCAGCGCCGCAGCGCCGAGGCGGGTTTCGCCTCGCACCTGGTGAAGCCCGTCGACGCGAGACAGCTGGTCCACATCGTCGACGCGCTCGCGCGCAGCTAGTTCGATCCCCTCGCCCCGCGAAGCGGGGAGAGGGTTAGGGAGAGGGGTCCGGAACCCTCGCGCCTGCACGGTGTCTCTGTATGCTGTGCACGTGCGGCGCGTGGCCCTGGCGTTGATCCTGTCCGTGTCGGCCTCCTGCTGGCCGCGCCCGCCCGGCGTGCGCTCCGCGGCGGTCCTCGCAGCGGGCACCACGGAGGTCGGCGAGCTGGGTGGGGCGCCGTACCGGATCGACATTCCACCCGGCTGGAACGGCGGGCTCGTTGTCTTTTTCCACGGCTATCGCGGCGGGCCCGTGCGCTTCGATGCGCGCGCGCCGGACGAGATGGCGCAGACGTACGCGCCGCTCGGATACGCGGTCGCGCAGTCGGGATACTCGGCGGGCGGTTACGCCGTGCGGGAGGCGGTGGGTGACGCGGCAGCGCTGCGCGCCCACTTCACGACGCGGTTTGGACAGCCGAAGGAGACGTGGATCAGCGGACACTCGATGGGCGGCTCGATCACGATGACGCTGATGGAGACGCAGCCGACGACGTACGACGGTGGGCTGTCGCTGTGCGCGCCGCTGGGACCGATGATCGGCTACACGAAGACGCTGGCGTTCGATCCGCTGGTGCTGTTCGAGTATCTGTTTCCGGGCCACCTCCCGTCGCCCGCCCACGTCCCCGCCGACTTCATGACCACGCTGGAGCGCACCGCCAAGCTCGAAAAGGCTCTCGACGCGAATGCGAAGGCGTCGGCGGCGCTTCGTCGCTTCACGAACGCGGAGACGAACAAGGCCCTGGCGATGAACCTGGACCTTTTTACGTACATCCTGGGCGAGCTGGCGCGGCGGGTCGGGGGCAACGCGTTCGACAACAGGGACACGATCTACACGGGGACGGGCGACGACGGCGCCATCAACGCGGGCGTGAAGCGCTATCGCGCCGACGAGCGCGCACGCGCGCTCGCGATCAGCATCTACACGCCGACCGGCCGGCTGGTGCGCCCGCTGCTGTCGGTGCTCGACGTGAGCGATCCGCTGGTCGGACTGTACCCGTCGGATCGCTACCCGGAGATCGCGCAGATCGCGGGCAGCGGCGAGCTGTTCGCGCAGCAGTACGTCCGCGAGAGCGGCCACTGCGCGTTCACGCCCCAGCAGGTGCGATCGGCGTTCGAGGAGCTGCGCCGGTGGCGGCGGACGGGCGAGCGGCCGCCGCCGGGCGCGGTCCCCTGAGCGACCGAGCGCGTTTGTCAGATGCCGGCGTCGGGGCAGCACCAGCGCGGGAAGTGGTCCAGCGCCCATGCCCCGACCAGCGCGTGTGTCCCGCTGTCGTAGACGCACATCCACGACGGGCCGCCGACGGGCGGGATGTCGTTGAAGCTCACGTACTGCAGCGGGTAGCACTGCCCGCGCTCGGCGTCGACCTCGCAGGTCGCGCGCGCGTCGACCGCGGTGCCGGGCCCAGCGGACGATTGCTCTGTGCAGCCACCCAACAGCACCGCGGTGAGCGCGACGATCGTGCGGTGGCCCGTCACTCGACCACGTCCAGCTCCGGCACGGCAAGGTACGCCGCATTGGGGATCTGAGCGAGGCAGCGATGGACACCGCGGCACGCGTCGACGACGGCGAGGTCCGAACCGTTCAGGTATGCGTGGACCTTGTAGCGTCCCGGAGCGAGATGAGGCAACGCGAATCGCCACGTCCCGGCCGCATACGTCACACCTTGTCGCGTGAACAGCTCGGTCGAATCCCAGGTCGATCGTTCCAGCCGGATCGATGGCGACGCATCGATGAGCTCCTGGTTCCTGGGCTGGCGATCGACGATCACGACATCGCCGGCCCGGGCGGTGCTCCCCGAACGCAGCACCAGCCGGCGGTGCTGGAAGTACGTCGCCGCCGTCATCTCGGCGTGTCTCGTCCCGAGATCGATCGTGACGGTCGCCGGCCGATCTGCCTCGATGGTTTCGCCCTTCCGCGACTTGAAGTTGGCTGCTGTGCACGGAAACAGCGACGAGGCGCCGACGCCGGTCCACGCGCGGTCGCGGCCATTCTCGTGGCCGGGCTCGAAGACCTCCAGCACGTGTCCGTTGACGGCGACGCGCAGGCCGTCCGGGGCGACGTAGCAACGCCCCAACCGCTGGTTGTGGAAGTAGAGCAGCACGCCGACCTCGAGCGGATGGTTGACGTAGCTGTGCTCGCCGACGAGCTCGATGTCCACGTCGGGGAACGCGCGGTCGAACCAGAGGAACGATCCGGTCCCGCGACGTCCCGGCATCACCGACGGAAGAACCAGAAGTTGAGCCTGGACGGCGGCGCCGGCGGCGAGCGCCGCGGCGAGGACGACGGCACCGATCGACCGACGACGCACGCGACGAGCCTACGGCTTCTTGAGGTAGGGCGCGAGCTCGCGGCACAGCGGCGCCATGGACGTCGCGACCATCAAGCCCTGAGGGCGCGGGACAGCTTCGTTGGTCAGCAACTTCAGGGCGCGGATGCCGACCATCCCCCAGACGTGGGCGCGCGTCTGGCCGTCATCGAGGTCGAGCTGGACGTACGGCATGCCGCTGCCGTCGTTGATCGGACGCAACGTCGCGACCCCAGGACCGAGCTTCAGCATCGCGCTGGCGTCGTTCGCGTCGACGCGGATCGCACCGTCACCGAGGACGGTGATCCACCCCTTTGCGTGGCGGCGCGCCTGGCGTGTCGATGCGCCCATCATCCCGAACACGAACGCGGCCGATGCCCACGCCAGCATCATGATGAACCAGAAGGCGAGGTTCTCGGTCGGCAGCAGCCGGAACTTTCCGATCGCCATGAAGGCTGGAATCATGACGGCGACGCAGCCCAGCGCGAGGAGAACGGTGCGGCCGCCCATGTACGGGCCGGTCACCAGCGGCAGGCGGCGCTTGTCACGCCAGTCGGTGCGGAACTCGTTCCAGCCCCAGCGCACAAGCACCACGGCCGCCGCGATCCCGACGACCTGCGTGATGACGTGCTTGGGCTCCAAGGTTCGACGATCGCCGTCAGGCCGAGGCGGCCTCGTCGGGTTTGGCGTCGGTGTCTGCCGCGGGGGCCGGCGTCGGCTCGACGGTGGTCCGGGTTGCGGCGGGCGCCGGCCGCCGCCACGCGAGGCGAAGTCCGCCCGCGAGCAGCGCCGCGAGCGCCAGCGCGAGGAGGCCGACGACGCGCGCGTCCTTGCGCGTCTTCGATCGGATCGAATTCGCCGCGTCGTGGAAGACCTGCGGCGCGACCATCGCCTCGATCGCCTCCTGGACCGTCGGGCCCGTGGTGCCGGCCTCCTTGGCGCGCGCGCGCAGTCGCTCGACCGCGGG
>DATMZL010000026.1:0-2861 GCA_035607075.1 Polyangia bacterium | reverse complement strand
CGCCGCCGAACAGGCCACCGCCGATTCCCGGATGATGGTCGCCGAGACGGTGGGTTCCGTCTGCTGGCTGGCGATGGATGCCGCCTGGATGCTGAACTGGCGCGCGGCGGCAACGGCGCTGGCCGTCCCTTGCCTGGTCGCGCATCTGCTGCTGTTTCGCTTCACCCAGCACACGCTCG
The DNA here is from genome assembly GCA_035607075.1 of Polyangia bacterium. GTDB lineage: Bacteria > Myxococcota_A > Polyangia > Fen-1088 > Fen-1088 > JADGRB01. The sequence goes on along the minus strand of DATMZL010000026.1, from coordinate 2,682 downwards.
TCGCGTTGGCCGTGACCGCGTCGATGAACTGCTGGCTGGCGATGAACGCCGCCTGGATGCTGGGCGACATCTGGGGGATCGCGACCCTGCTCGCCGTCGCCAAGCTGTTCTGCGGTACCGCGACGGCGCTTCTGATGGTCGCGTTCTCGCAGAGCCGCTGGCGCCCGGAGGCGCGGCTGCTGCTGTTCGCAGGCTTCCGCCGCCTCCGCCTCGCCTTCCAGCCGCGGTCCCGCAGACCAGCTAACCGCTGATCGGGATGCAGCGGAACGTGACCGTGACCTCTCGGATCACGCCGCTCGTGACCTGATCGCAGAGCGGTCCATAGACCTCGACGGACATCTTGCTCGCGTCGACGTAGTCCCAGCCGTTCGTGTGCGTCGTGTCGCGGTCGATCATCGTGCCGTCGCCGAACACGTCGATCTTGTCCAGGCTGGTCGTGCCGTCGGTGGTCGGGGCGGGGCCGATCTGGAAGGTGCAGCTCGCGGCGACGCCGATCAGCGTCCGGATCGCCGCCGTCAGATCGGCCGCGCTGCTGACCGGGTAGTAGGTGGGCGTCACGCCCTGGCGCGCCAGCCCGCCCGCGTCGGCCATCTTGCTCAGCGTCGAGTCGCCGCTGCCGCTGGTCGTCGCGATACCGACGACGAACGTCTGGACGCCCGCCATCCGCGCCGCATCGATCGCGCCGGGCGCCGCGGCGGAATCGTCGGCCTGGCCGGGATTCATGCCGCCACCGGTCGCGGGGCAAGTCGGCAACCCGTCGGTCGCCAGCAGGATGAACTTCTTGCCGGTGTCGGTCAGCGTCTGGAGATAGGTCGTCGCGCTCGCGGCGGCGCTGCGCGTGGGCGTCCCGTTGAAGCCCATCACGCCGCCGTTCGTGCTTGTCGCGCCCATGATGGCGGTCTTGATCGCGTTGCCGTTCCCGGGCCCGACCCCGACGGCGACGGCGTCGCTCACGTTGCATACGTTGGCCGAATTGTCCGGGAAGAACTTCAGGCCCCAGTTCACGTCGACGTCGGTCTCGCTGACGACCTGCGTGATCGCCGGCGTCACCTTCGCCCACTTCGAGTCGGGTCCGCAGTTCATCAGGCCACCCATCATGCCGCCGTCGGTGCAGGGCGTGACGCCTTCGTTCATCGAGCCGGAGCGATCGAGGACGATCAGGATGTCCGGCGGCACCTTCATCGCAGCCTTGCTCTTCGCGCCGCAGTTCGCGTCGATCGTCGACGTCACGTGGTCGTTGGTGCCACCGTCGAGAATGAGGACCTGCATTCCACCGCTGCCACCGCTGCCGCCGCTGCCGCCGTTGCTACCACCGGCGCTGGTTCCGGCGTTGCCGCCGCCGCCGCCCGCGCCACCGCCGCCGCCCGCGCCGCCGGCTTGCGTGCCCGCGGCACCCGACCGGGTGTTTCCCGTGCCAGCCATCTTGAAACCGCAACCGCCGACCGCGAGGACGGCGGCGATCACTGCTGCGGAACCTACGCTCGATCGGTTCATGGGGGCCTCCGGACGCGAACCGCGAACCTGACAAGAATCCCCGAAAAAACCCTGTCTGATCACCCTATTAGTTGAAAGTAAGATGCGATCCTCAATGCTGGTCGCGAAACGCGGCATCGGGCCCAGGCGACCGCCACAGGAAGCGCCGCGCCAGAGCCAGCGGCGACCGCGCCCGGCTGGCCCATGCCGGACGACCTGGAGGCCGACTTCGCGGCGCTGGGCGACGCCGCGTCCGTTCGCGAGGAGACCACCCGCATCGCGACGCCCGAAGCACGCGCGCGGCTGCGTGATCGCAGCGCGCGCGAGACCGACGCCGAGGTTCGCGGCGTCATCGCGTCCGGCCTCGCGGCGCGGTGAGCCTCGGCCGCCGGCGGCGGCAACGTTACCAGCGAACGTCTCGCGAAACCGTGATCGGCCGACCTCGCGAAACGCATTGAAGGCGCGCTCGATTGCGCCGCGACCCCATGACCACGACCACCCGCTCCTTCTCCAGCGTCCCTGCCCTGACCGCCGCTCTCGCGACCGCGTTCCTGCTGGCTGCGGGATGCGGCGGCAACAAACCGCAGCAGTCCGGTGCCGACGCAGGGGCCGACACCGGCGCGGACACCGATACGGACACGGCCCCGGATGCCGGCGATGACGGCGCAACGACCGAGACGGGCAACGACACGGTCGCCATCACGGTGAGCGAGTCGACGTACTCGTTCCCGACGCCAGACGTGACACACGGCCTGACGGCCATGGTGACAGGCAGCGCGACAACGACGGTCACGTGGCGTCGAGCGACACGTACATCGCCACGGTCAGCCCCGCTGGCATCGTGACCTCCGTCAGCGGCGGCCAGGCGATGATCACCGCCACGTCGATGGCCGACCCGACGAAGTCCGCGAGCTGCACGATCACGGTCCAGGAACCGGACCGAGCCCGCGCGACGAGCTACGTCGACGCGAAGTCGATCACGGGGGGACCGATCAAGATCATCATGGCCGGCGATTCGCTGACGCGGACCTACACCGCGAACGCCGCCGACCAGGCCGGCTGGGGCCAGGTGCTGGGCCAGTTCCTGACCAGCGACGCCAGCGTCGACAACGGCCTCGCGAACGGCGGCCGCAGCAGCCGCAGCTTCTACAACGAGGTCGGGCGCTGGGATCAGGTGAAGGCGCGCCTGATGACGGCGAAGACCGCGGG
>DATMZL010000924.1:0-2710 GCA_035607075.1 Polyangia bacterium | reverse complement strand
TCGACGATCGCGCCGGAATCGATGTCGCCGAGGAGCACGGGCGCGGGCGGCGTCGCGGGCGCCGCCGACGCACTGACGTGCGTCGGCTCCGAATCCGCTTCCGCGACGAGCGGTGTCACCGTCGCCGCCGCGGGCGGCGCGACGATCGGCGGGGGCGTCTTGAGCGTCGGCGCGGGCGTCGGTGGCGGCAGGTCCAGCGCCTGCGCCGGCGTCAGCGAGCGCGCGGGTCTGGAGGCGGCCGGCGAGACCGCGGGCCGCACGGACGGCGACCGGGCCGGCGCGGGCGCAGCGATCGTTCGCGCAACGGCCGCGGCGGCCGCTCCGCGCGCAGGCTGGCTGGGAGCCGTCGCCGGCGCGGTCGCGGTCGCGGTCGCGGCGCGGACCGGAGCTGCGGGTGCGCGGACAGGCGGAGGCGACGCGGGCGGCGACAGCGCGAACGAGATCGCTGCCGGCGCCCCGTCGAAGGGCAACGCGCGTGGGGACGCCGCCGGCGCAGCTGTGCCGACGATCGTCGAGCGGAGGCCCCTCGCCGACGCCGACATCGAGGCCGCCGGTGCCGGTTTCGCCGGCTCTGCGGGCGCTGCAGCTGCTGGCGGGGGCGCGGGCGCGGCCTTGGGCGCCGGCTTCGCGGCGCTCACTTGAAGCGCCGGCTTTGCGGCGCTCAAGTGAATCGCAGCGTAGCCGTCGTCATTCGCGGGCGGCGTCACCGCCGTGGTCTCGGCCGCCGCAGGCGCGGCAGGCGCTGGGGGCTTCGCCGTAACCACCTCGATCGCACCGCGGCCGGGCGACCGCTTCAGGGGCGCCATGCAGAAGGGACAGGTGGTTCCGAGCAGCAGCTCGCGGACGATGCCTTCGGGAAGTGGACCATGGCAGCGTGGACAGGTGGTTCCGCTCATGGCGATCGGCTCCCGGAATCGGCGGCGTGCCCGACCAGCTCGGCGACACCGGCGCGCGCAGCGTCCACGCCGTCGAAAGTTCCGACCTTCGTCGACGTCGTCCCCGCGCGGACGTCGAAGTACATCACGCTGACGCGGATCTTCTCCTCCGCCGGATCGATCTGCGCCCACATCAGGCGATCGGCGCCCAGCGAATGCCCGACCGCGCGGTAGCAAGCGGGCGTCGGTTGAATGCACTCGATCGCGAGCTGCGCGACCTCCATGCTGACCGCGGCCTTGGTCCCCGCGCCGCCGCCGGCGAGCTTCACGCGGCTCAGCTCGTCATTGACGGCGCGCGCGACGGCGGGAACATCGAACGGATCGAGCGGCATCCAGGCGAGCCGCGCAGGCTGCGACGGGGTCGCGGGCTTCGCCACGGGTGGCGGCGCCTTGCTGGCGCAGCCAATCCCGACACAGGCCAGTAGCAGCGGCCCGAACGCCCGTCCGGCTCGCCTGGGCATGGAACGCCGCCCCGTGTCTTTCATCCGCAACTGAAAGAAATCGGGTTCGCAAGCGCGACCCTTGAGCGCAAAACGCTTTTTCCCGAAAGTCGTAGCGCACGGCGCTACTGCACGGGTGCGTCCGGTGCCTACTCGCCATCACACCCCGGGTGACGCCGGCGCTCGAACGGACGATTCAGCGGGCGGCGACGAGGGCGATCGTGCCGTGCTGCTTCTCGAAGTTGTCCTTCGCGGACGTCGCGTCCTTGTACGTCGGGAAGTTGCCGTAGCGGACGCGGTAGGCCATGCCCCGCCCCGGGACGTCGCCCGCGACGACGAAGGCCCCTGGGTATTGCTGGGCGAAGGCCTTCGCCTCCTCGGCGGTCGCGAACGTGCTGAGGTGAAGCGTGAACTTCCCCTTCGCCTTCGTGGGATCGGCGGCCGGAGGCGTTGCGGCCGGCAGCTTCTGAGCGACCGCCGCGGGCGGCGCGATCGGCTTGGGCGGCTGCGCTGCCGCGACGGGCGCGATGGGCTTCGGCGGCGCAGCGATCGGGGCGGCCTTCGGCGCGGGCGCTGCAGCGACAGGCGCGGGTTTAGGCGCGACCACGGGCGCGGGCGCAGCGACCGGAGCCGGCTTCGGCGCGGGCGCGGCGAAAGCGAGCTTGGCCGGCTTGGCCGGCTTCGGGGACGACGACGCGATCAGCGTGTTCGGGAACGTCAGCTGGGGCGTCGCCACCGGCACCGCCGCCGGTGCGTGCACGCGATCGAGCATTGCCAGCGGATCCTGCAGCTCGGGCGACGCGGCCTGCCCGCGCGATTCGATTCGCTTGCCGACCATCACGCCCAACACGAACAGCATGCACGCGACGACCGCGCTGCCGAAGAACAGGAAGAAGACCTGGCGGTTGTCCAGGCGCACCTCGATCTTGTCGCGCCACCGCTCGGCGTTGCGGTCGACGTCGCGGAGGGCGGATTCTTCCATGCCTTCGGTCGCAGTGTATCGCACCGTCATGAATCGTCCTCTTTCCTCACTGGGGGTCCTCGGCAGCCGAATCTGTCGCGCGCGCCATCGCTTCGGGGGCGGACACCCCGAGCAGCGCCAGCGCGTTGCGCGTCACCTGGGCGATGGCGTCCGCCCAATACAGCCGGGCCGCCGTCTTGCGCCAGTTCCAGGTCTCCCGCCAGTTGCCCGTCCGCTGGCGCTCCTGCGGAAGGATGCTGTCGTTGTGCACCTTCTGCAGCCGTGTGTAGTAGCTGTGGAACTCGCCGGCCAGTTCAGTCAGATAGGTCGTCAGGCGGTTGGGCTCGCGGGCGGCGGCGGCGTCGGCCACGAAG
>DATMZL010001330.1:0-3118 GCA_035607075.1 Polyangia bacterium | reverse complement strand
GGCGCGTCCGGCGCGCCCGCCGTCACCGCCTCGCGCGTGAGCGCAGCGCTCCGGCAGACGAACGGGTCAGTCCCCGTGTAGCTGCCCGAGTAGTTGAAGGAGGCGCCGCGGTTGCGCGAGCAGTACGGCTTGTCGGGGCAGGGGGCGCACGCCTCGTAGTCGGCGATGCGCAGGCCGCGGATTCGCTGGAACACGGGCGATGTCTGCCAGATGTCGGCGAAGCGCTGCTCGCGCACGTTGCCCGCCGCCCACGGTACGGACACGCACGGGTGGACGTCGCCCTTGACGTTGATCGCGCAGTTGCCGCGCGCGCAGTTGCAGGGGAAGCGCTCCTCGGTGACGGGCAGCTTGCCCGTCGGCAGGAGGTCGCGCAGCGGTCCGCGGTACAGCGCCGCGAGCTGATCCTCGCGGACCCGCGTCTCGAGGCTGCCACGGGTACCGTCGTGGCGGGGCGTGATCGTGACGTCGACGAGGTACGCGAACCGGCGGGCCTCCGCCTGGGCGCGCATCTCCTCCACTTGGTGCGCGTTGGGGCGCATGACGATGAACTTGAGCCGCACGGCGATCCCGGCCGCCCGCAGGCGCTCGGCGCCGTCCCAGGTGCGCTTCCACGATCCCGGCATCTGTGTGATGCCGTCGTGGACGTCGGCGGTGGCGCCGTACAGGCTGACGCTGACGCCGAGCAGGTTGCGGTAGCTCGCGAGCCGTCCGGCAACACCCGGCTGCAGCATCGTGCCGTTGGTGAGCAGCTGGACCGCGAAGTTCAGCTCGCGCGCGCGATCGAGCACGGCGTAGAGGTGCGGGTAGGTCAGCACCTCGCCGCCCGACAGCGTCAGGAACAGGCAGCCCGCGTCGCGCAGCTCTTCGAGCACGCGCATGATCTCGTCGAGCGACAGATCGGGGCGCGTGTCCGGCGCGCCGCTGCGATCATGGCAGGCGCCCTGCGGCAGGTCGCGGTCCAGGTTGTAGCAATGCAGGCAGCGGATGTTGCAGTTGAGCGTCAGCTCCAGCGACACGTTCAGCGGGACCGTGCGATCGAAGGCCAGCCCCTGCACCTGGCTCATGAGCGCGTAGTTGGTTTCCGCGCCGACGACCAGCTCGTCCTGACAGCGCGGCGCCGCCTCGGCGACGGCCAACGAGAGCGGCAGCGAACGCGCCGGCGCGGTCATCCGCTAGCGCGTCCCGGCGGCCACGAGAAGTCCCTTGCCCTCCAGCCCCGCGACACACTCCGCGACCGCCTCGCGCAGCTCGCTTTCGCCGACGTCGTACTCATCGCCCAGCGTCGCGGTCAGCTCGTCCAGCGACTGCGGCGACGCGAGCAGCTCCCAGATCCGCGCCGCCGTCTCGTTCAACAGATGCACCTCGCGCCGCCGCGGATCGACGACGATCGTCTCCTCGGCCAGCTTCTGGAACGGAAGCTCGGCGTCGCGCCGCCAGGCGCTCATCGTCCCGCCATCCTCAGGATCGGAATCGCCACCAGCGAGCCGAATAGGCGCGCCAGGTTGCCGATCCGTCCCGGCACGGGCCAGGTCTTGCCGTCCCGCGAGATCGCGGCGACCTTGCCCAGGATCTCGCACTCGCGGCGGTTCTCGAAGCTCTCGATGCGCGACATGGCGTCACCTTTCGTCATGAACCGGGGTGCGTTGCCGCGCGCCCCGGGCACGCGCGCGACCATGCGGTGGCAGGTCAGCGCATCCTCGTCGGGCGTGGCGCCCGGGCTCCAGTAAAGCAGGATGTCGCCCGCCGCCAGCTCGGTCTCGGGCGCCGCCTGGATGAACAGCGAGTCGCCGGTCTTCAGCCAGGGCCGCATGCTGGAGCCCTTCGGCTTGAACGCGTACGACTTGTGCTTGCGCAGGAACGATCGGAACTCGGAGATCATCTCGCGCGCGGACTGCGGCGGCGCCTTGCGCGTCACCTCGGGCCCCAGGTGGGGCGCCAGCTTGCGAAAGATCTCCGCGGTCGGGACGTTTTTGGTCAGGCTCGCCTCGACCGATCGCACCTCGGCGCACAGCTGGACGGCGATCGCCAGGTTGCGTTCCACCGTCGCGCGATCGGTCGCGAACGACAGGAAGCAGCCGAGCAGCCGCAGCGTCGCGTCGGACGACACGATCGGCGTCATCGTCACCGCGTCGCGCGGTGCCTGGGCGAGGAAGGCGACCGTCCGCAGCGGCCAGCTGCGCATCGAGATCCCGCCGCGCGCGAAGTCGCCCCAGAACGGGGTGCCGTGCACGCGCCACGTGCCGTCGTCGCTGCGGCGGACGACGACCAGCTCGTCGGAGAGGACGTCGTCGGGGTCGGGCGTCTTGCGCGCCAGCGTCGTCTTGCCGGCCCCGCTGCGTCCCGGGAAAACGACGCCGACCTCGGCGTTGCGGAGGCCGCAGCCGTGGATCAGCATCCCGCCCAGGCGCGGCAGCACCGTCGAGAAAAGCACGCGCAGCATGCAGTCGAGCGCGAACGGATTCATCTCGCAGCGTCCGCTGCCGCGGTAGCTGGTGCGCGCCGCGCGCCCGCTCTCGGCCGTCAGCTTGACCGAGAAGTCCCAGCGCTCGGCCGCGATCGTGCGCGCCGACGCGTTGACCGCCAGCGGGTGCGCGTCGATGTGGGCGCGCCGCCCGGGATCGCCCGGAGGCGTCGCCGATTCGACCGTCAGCCGCAACGAGATGTCACGTTCGACCCAGGGCGCGGCCGGCATCTCGAAGGCGCCGTAGCGCGCGCGCAGCTGCTCCATGAACACGGGCTGCGCCCCTGAAAGCTCGATGTGCGCGACCAGCCCGCCAATCGAGAGCAGGATCTCCTCGCGGGGCCTTGGCGCGCGCGCGCTCATGACTGGAGCGGGTTCTGGACGCCGCACTCGTCGTTGATCGGAGCGGCCTTGCCGCACGCCAGGCTATTCGATTCGAACAACTGGCCTGATTTCACGCGGGGCCGTTGCCACTGGCGCTTCGGTGGGGGGCGGGTTGGCTTTCGGGTCGATTTCTCTGCCACAGACGTCCTTTCTGAAGGTTTCTGAATGCGTTACTCGAGCCTCGCGAGCGCGCCCCGGGCCGCCGTGCGGACGTCGGGCGCGGGGTCCTTGGCGCGCGCGTGGCGAAGCTCTGCGACGGCGCGCTGCGCGGCC
>DATMZL010000042.1:0-2727 GCA_035607075.1 Polyangia bacterium | reverse complement strand
ACATGACGAAGGCGGAGCTCATCGAACGCGTGTACGGCGGAAAGCATCTGCCGCGCGAGCTGACCAAGAAGACCGTGGCTCAGATCGTCGATGCCGTGTTCACCGAGATGGGCGACTACTTCATCCGCACCCGCGTCTCTCGCAATCAGGGCGCGCGGCTCACCTACCCGGGGTTCGGAACGTTCTCGAAGCGGCGCCGTCCGCCGCGCATGGTCCGGAACCCGCGCACGGGCGATCCGATCACGATCCCGCAGCAGGAGACGATCACCTTCTCGGTCGGTCAGGAGCTTCGCGCGCTGCTGAACCGGAACGGCAAGCGGCAGAGCGCGGCCGCCCCCGCCAAGGCCGCGTCGCGATAGCGCCGCCGGGCGGTTCGCCGCTGCGCGCGCTACACTGAGAGATGCTCGACCCCAGCCTGGAGCTGGCTGACCTGCACATCCACGTGGGCGCCGCCGTGGCGCCGCACATCCTCTGGTCGATTGCGCACGACCAGGGTTTCAAGCTGCCCGTCCAGACCTACTGGGAGTTCCGGGACCTGGTGACGGCGAAGCCGGAGACCGTCTCGTCGCTCGCGGATTACCTGGCGATTCTGCACCATTGGACGGAGAAGATTCAGTCGTCTCCGGCCGCCATCGAGCGCTCGGTCTACGAGGTCATCGGCAAGGAGTTCCGGTCCAGCGGCGTGTCGCTGATCGAGCTGCGCTTCAACCCGATGAAGCGCAACCTGGGCGGCGAGCGCGACCTCGACCACATCATCCACGCGGCGCTGCGCGGGATGGATCGCGCCTGCCTGGAATACGGCGTGCGCGCCGGTCTCATCTTCTGTCTCGCCCGCGAGTTCTCGCTGGAGCTGAACGAGATCCTCGTGAAGAAGGCGGTCAAGTACAAGAACCGCGGCGTGGTCGGGATCGATCTGGCGGGGCCCGAATCGCACACGCTGGAGCTGGGCACGGAGGTGGCAGGCTATCGCGATCTGTTCGCGCGCGCGCGCGCGGCCGCGCTAGGCACGACGGTGCACACCGGCGAGACGGCGTACACGGCGGTTCCCGGCGTGCTGGCGGTGCTGAAGGAGCTGGCGCCGTCGCGCATCGGCCACGGGGTGGCGGCGGCGAACAGCGAGGAGGCGCTCGCCAAGCTGGCCGAGTCGGGCACCGTCCTCGAGATCTGTCCCAGCTCGAACCTACGCACGCGCGCGGTCGCCGACATCGACGAGCTGGGCGCGGCGCTGCGCGCGTTCGAGCGCGCGGGCGTCCGCTACACGATCAACACCGACGGGCCGTACTTGCTGAACACGCACCTGCGCCGCGAATACCAGATGCTGATCGAATCGAACATTCTCAGCGACGCCGAGGCCGAGCGCAGCGTCGCCGTCGCCCGCGCCGCCAGCTTCATACGTTAATTGTCGCCGGGCCGAAGGCGCGGCGGGAGAGGGGCCGCCGCATGCTAACGTCGGCTCCGTGACGGCCGGACGCGGCGCCGCTTTCGCGGCATCGATCATCCTCGTCGGGATGCTCGTGCCTGCGGGCGACGCGCGTGCGGCGCGCGATCCGTTCGCGTGGGCGCCCGCCGGCGTCGACGTCGTCGAGCGGGGCCGGGTGGCCGCGAGCCGGTTCGGCCTGCGGACGCTGCACGAGGTGACCGTCGAGGTCGACGACGCCTTCGCTGCCGTCAACCGCGAGGCGCTGGCGCTGGCCGAGCAACGCATCGCCGAGGTGCCCGGGGTCCGCGGCGTGATCGGGCCGGCGGGCCTGCTCGACATCACCGCGGACGCGCGCGGCAACACCAGCGCGCGCGCCGTGCTGGCGCTCGGCCGGGGCGCAGCGATGACCGGCGAATCGAGCGAGAGCGAGGGCGAGGCCGCGCGCCAGCGCGTGGTTCGCCGCGCGGACGCGCTCGGCTGGTTCCTCACCGAGAACGGGCGACGCGTCCGGTTCTACGTCGACACCGAAAGCTGGCCGCGCGTGTCGTCGGCCGTGGCGACCGCGCTGGCAGCGTCCGGCCTCGGGCTGGCGCCCGCGCCGACGGCGGGACTCGACGCCCACGCGCTGTGGCCCGATCCCCGACAGCGCTGGCGCTTCCTTCCCGTCGGCTTCGCGGCGATCTGGTCGTTCTTCGCGCTGGTCGCGCTCCGGCGCGCGCGCGTCGCCGTCGCAGGACGTCGGGGCTGGCGCCGCCTCGGACCAGCGCTGGCTGCCGGCGTGGGCGCGGCGGCGCCGTATGTGCTGGTGCCCGTCAACGGCGTTCGCGCCGTCGGCGGCATCGCGGCCCTCGCCGCCGGCCTGATCACGTTCGCGGTCTGGCCCGCCGGCGACCTTCCGCCGGGGCGCGACGGGCAGACGCGGCCGCCGCGCGGCCTGGTGCTGCTGTTCGCGATCGCCGCCGTCGTGGCGGGCGCGGTGCTGTTTCCCGCGCTGCGCGTGGGCACGCGGCAGTGGGGGGCGGCGCCGATGTTCTTCGTCAGCGTGCGCGCGGAGCTGGACGAACCGGTGGTCCTGCGCGAAATTCGTCGCGTCACCGACGAGCTGCGCGACCAACCCGGGGTCGCGAACGCCTGGTCGGTCGCCGATTTGTTCATGGGTGTCACGCTGCAAGGCGACGTCGCCAGTCGTATCCCCGACGACCCTGAGCAGGTTCGCCGGATCCTCGTGCAGGCGCGGACCGATCCCGCCGTTCGCCTGGAGCTGGCGGGCGATCACCGCGAGGCGCTGATCGCAGTCCGCTTCGACG
>DATMZL010000521.1:0-4509 GCA_035607075.1 Polyangia bacterium | reverse complement strand
CTCATGCCGCCGGTACCGGTCGTGCCACCCGTGCCCATCGTGCCGCCGGTTCCTGTCGTGCCGCCCGCAGCCCCAACAACCCTGCACTCCGAAAGGCTGGAACGAACGACCTCGTCGACGTGCGGCGCGAGCGTCAGCGTCGACTCTTTCGCTTCGGCGATCTCGTAGCGCCGCACGCTGCCGACGAACGAAGCGCAGCTCGCCGCGAGCGACGTTTCCATGTTTGCGCTGACACACAGACCAGTGACCGTGAATCCGCCTGGCACCTGGTCCTGCGACTGATCGCGCAGGCAGACCAGCCCCAGCGGGCAGTCGGACGACGTCGTGCAGCCCCGCAGCGTGACGATGTCGCCCGGCAACACACCCGCCGTACAGAAGCCGCCGCCGTCGTCGCGCAGGACGTTGCCGTGCAGGATGCCCGAGAACCGCGGCCCGGTAATCGTCCCCTGCCAGGTGATGTCCCAGCCCTGGGCGCTGGCGGCGTTGCGATCGGGGAAGAAGACGTAGGTCCGGCGCGGCCGCGGATCCAGCGCTGTCGCGTCCTCCTCCGTCCCCTGCGTCCAGAACGACTCGATGTACGTTCCCGTTGGCGGGTTGAGCGGCGGCAGGTCCAGCCGCGTCGGCCCGAGCGACGGATCCAGCGACGTCGCGAAGCTCATGACGTTGCGGTCGCGCGGCTGGTTCGGGAACGGCGGCGCCTCCAAAACCAGGTTGTCCGGACCGGCCTTGTAGACGAAGCCTTCGTCGCGTTTCGCCGTCGGATCGAACAGCTCGTCCTGCGTCTGACGCACGACGGCCTTGATCGACCGTTGCTGCGGGTTGATGTTCACGAGGTAAATCGTCCCCGACGACGTCAGCACCCACGCGTAGCCGCCGTTGACCGTGTCCTCGCGCGAGTCGCCCAACATGTGCGCCACCGCGACGTCGATCGGAATGGTCGGGAACCGCAGACCGGTGGTCGCGTCGCCCGAGGCTGGCCTGCGCTTGACCGTGCCGTTCTGCTGCCCGTATGGGATGCACGCGTTTCCCGCCGTGAAGTCGATGTACCCCTGCTCGTTCGGGGCTTTCTGCGGGTTGTTCAACGGATCGAAGTTCGTCTCGCACTCCGTCTCCTGCCCGGGCGTGAGGACGGAGATGATCCGCAGCGAGCCGTCGCGTGCGATCACGTAGAGATAGTTGCGGCCCTCCTTCTGGCCGACGAACTGACCGACCCACTCCTCGCTTCCCGTCCCCGCCTGGATCGCCCAGGGATCGACGCCGAGGCGGATCCGGTTACTTCCCTCCGACGTGTCGTGAATCGGCACGCTGTTGACCCAGTTGATCGAGGTGGGCCCAAACGTGAGCGACAAGATCGCCGGCGCCTTGGCGAGCGACACGTAGGCGTGGTCGCCCGTCGGGAAGATCGCGATCCCGGTCGGACCGTATGTACCCGGGGCAGCCGGAGGTGAAACGGGCATGCCGCCGCCATCGGTGGTGCCGGCGTCGTCGGTGGTGCCGGCGTCGTCGGTCACGCTTGCGTCCGACCCGCGCCCGGTGCCGCAGTCATCCGGGCACATCGGCGACGTCCCGGTGTCCTTGAGCTGGTAGCCGTCGGATCCCTTGACCACCTTCGCCGAGGCGACGATGTCACCCGACGGGAAATCGATGAGCGCGAGCAGGTCGCACGAAGGGAACGTGACCAGCGCGCGCCAGGGCACCTGGTTGTTCTGACAGAGGTTCGCGCTTCCGTTCAGCTGCGAGATCTCGCGCGGGAGGAAGACGACCTCGTACGGCGCCGAATTGAGGAAGGAGCCATCGTCGCGGCGCGGGCGGATGCGCTGCACGCCGTTCCCGGGCGGCGCCGAGATCTGGACCGTCGGGCTGTTGTATTGCGCCGCGAACACGCCCGAGAGCAGCGCCGACGGATCGACGAGCGCCATGTCGCAGGAGCCGCGGTTCGCGCTGACCAGGCGGCAGCCGTCGGTGGTCGTCGAGATCTGCTCGGGCAGCGAGCCGATCGGGACGCGCCCGAATCCGCCGGTCGACTTGTCGAGGTCGACGATTTTCCAGTTGTCGGCGTCGACGACAGACAGATCACCGCTGGCGCTGTTCGGGATGAACGCGAACGTCCGGTTTTGCTTCGACGGCACCGGCTGGTTCTGGTGCGTGTCGTCCATGGCCGGTAGGTGGCACGTCCGCATCGGACGCCCCGTCAGCTCGAACGGTCCCGCCTCCACCGTTCCGCCGTCGCCGTCGTCCTGGTTGTGGCCGAAGGCGCCCAGGCACATGAACGCGATGTCGGTCGGGCGGTTGAGATCGTTCGTGGGCAGGATGTTGGGGGTGGGCGTGCACGCCGCCGCGAGCGCCAGGCCCACGAGACCGAACCCAGTTCGTCCGGAACGCTTCATCGCGGTGTCACCCTCGGGAAGCCGATGCGCTGGATGACGTGGTACTCGGTCTCGCTGCCCGGCTTCAGATCGATGACCGATACGTTGTTGTCGCCGAACCCGACGACGTACGCGACGTTGCGCGGGTCACCGTTGTCGTCGGGCGTGTCGTCGAAGACCAGCCCCGACGGACCGCGCCCGACCGGGAACGTCTTCACCAGTTGAGGTATCGCGGGATCGTAGACGTAGATCTCGCCGTCGGCGAAGCAGCTGACGAACAGCCGGTCGCCGACGCCGTTGTTGTGCTTGTCGAGGAAGGTCGGGCTGCCACAGGTTTCGAGCACGTCCGTCGCAGCTCCGTTCAGGAACCCGATCAGAGCCGGCGGCGTTCGCTGCAGGATGAAAGCGCGGTTGCCGACGAACTGGATTCCACGCGTTTCGCTGCCCGCCAGCGGCGAACTGAAGGTCGTGCCGTTCGGGAAGGCGGCGATCTCGCGGATGTTGGCGCCGCCGATCGGGCACTGGGCGGTCGTGCCCAGCCCCACCACCTGAGGCGTGTAGCGCGATGATGCGTAGACCGTGCCGGCAAACGTCGTCAGCGCGGTGACGCCGACGGCGCCGACGCCGCTGGGCGTGAACGGACTGGAGAACGGCGCGATGAACCGCGGCTCCCTGAGGTGCGAGGTCGCCTGTTCCATCGGGTCGTCGCCGCGCGGCGCGACGTCGAACAGCGAGAAACCGCCCGTGAACGCACGCGCGGTGTTGCCGGTCAGGTGCCCGATGAACAGCAGGCCGTCTCCGGGATCGAGCGCCAGTGCGTAGGGCTCGTCGGGCAGCGGGATGTCCGGCGGGTTCTGGTCGGGCGACGGCGACGCGAGACCCGACATCGCGGTGACGATGCGGTGGTCAGCATCGCACGTCGCGAAGTCGGGCGGATTCTCGTCGGGCATTGTCACCGGGCCGACGCACTTCAATTTCGGAGGTGTTGCGGCGTCAACCGACTGAATGTCGACAAAGGTCAGCGACGTATCGCCACGTACGCCGATCAGCACCCGATCGTCCGTACTGTGGAAGCCGGCGCACAGCGTGCACTGGTCGCCGTTCGCGCCGAGCGTTGGACATGCGGGCTGCAGGATCGGGTAAACCGTCGTATCCGCCGTCGCCTGCAGCACCATCCCGGCCGCGAAGCTGCCGATGCGCACGTTGCCGAGGCCCTTGTGCTCGGTGTCGCCATCCGCGCCGATGTACGAGCGCTCGTCGCAGTTCATGATGTTCGGGTCGAGCGGGTCGCGACAGCAGAAGTCGGACGGGTCCTTGATCGGGTTCGGGTAGTTGACCGACGGGCACTCGTCGCGCGGGATTTTGCGATCGTCGGCGGCGCGCTTCAGGCTGAACGCCATCAACGAGCCGTCGTTGAAGCGCAGGTCAGCGTTCGAATTGGTGACAAGCAACCAATGGCCCGTCCGGTCCATGACCGCGCTCGCGGGGTACGCGATCGTGTTCGACGGCGGATCGACGCCCTTCTCGTTGAGGCCGCACGCCGACGCCCACGCGCACGCTGCGAGCAGCAGGACGTGCGCGGGCGCCTGGGCGCGGTTCATGGCCGTTCGGTTTCGACCTTGCGGGGGCTTGTCGGGTTGTCTTCGTTGTCGGGTTTGCGCCCTACTGCTTCAGGGCCGCCTGCGCCGCCGCCAGCCGCGCGATCGGCAACCGGTACGGTGAGCACGACACGTAGTCGAGGCCGATCTCGTTGCAGAACTCGACCGACGACGGGTCGCCGCCGTGCTCGCCGCAGATGCCGAGCTTCAGCTTCGGCTTCACGCCGCGGCCGAGGCCCGCGGCCGTCTTCATCAGCGAGCCGACACCTTGGCGGTCGACGCTGACGAACGGGTCGACCTGGTAGATGTCCTGCGCCTGGTATGCGGCCAGAACGCGCGGCACGTCGTCGCGCGACAGGCCGAACGTCATCTGCGTCAGGTCGTTGGTGCCGAACGAGAAGAACTCGGCGGTCTCGGCGATCTGGTCCGCGGTGAGCGCCGCGCGGGGGATCTCGATCATCGTCCCGACCATGTAGCCGACCTTCTTGCCGCGCGCCGCGAACACGTCCGCGGCCGCCTTGCGCACGATCGCCGCCTGGAGATCG
>DATMZL010000046.1:0-2390 GCA_035607075.1 Polyangia bacterium | reverse complement strand
GATCCACCGAGCCCGCCCGCGCCCGCGATCGAACCGCCGGTGTCGCCGCCGGCGCCCGCCATCGAGCCGCCGACGTCACCGCCCGCGCCCGCGTCGCCCGAAACGCCGCCCTCGCCGCCGTTGCCGGCTTCGCCGCTCGTTCCGGCGGCGCCCGTCCCGGGACGATCCGTCGGCTCGTGAATCCCGACGATCTGGTTGCAGCCGAGCGCGACCAGCAGCGCCGCCAGCGCCGATGTTCGAAAGGTCAGCTTCAAAATCGCCCGCTCAGCAGAAACGATCCGCCGTCGCCCGACGCCGCTGCCGTCACGTTCACGCCGCTGCCGCCCGTCTCCTTCGAACGCCCGAGCACGAACATCGTCGTGCCGCCGGCCACCAGCACGCCGCCCACGGCGAACAGGACCGTCGACCAGTTGCCCGCCGACCGCGCGTCGAGCCGCTGCTGCTTCGCGGCCGGATCGCAGGCGTCGCCGTCGCAGCCGGCCTTCGAATCGTCATTCAGCTTGATCGCCCGCAGACCGAAGAAGGCGCCGACGCCGATCGCCGCTAGACCGGCCGCGCCCGCGGCGATGGCGCCCGTCTGAAGCCGCGTGAGGCGGAGTGACGGGGTCGGGCGATCGTTGTAGTTGTAGACGAGCCCGAGCGCGCCGGGCGTGCCGCCCGCGATGTCGTCCTGCAGGCGCGGAATCTCGACGGTCTTCTTGTCGCCGCCGGTGCCGACGACGACGGACGCCGTGAAGGGGAGCTTCCCGGGCGCGGTGGCCTCGAGCGACTGCTCACCGGGGTCGACCGGCACGGTCGCCGGCGACGCGTCGACGGCGACGACGACGCCGTTCCGTTTGACGATTAACCCGACTGTCGCGGACGCCATTCGCGATGGAACGATCGTCAGCGTCGACAGCGTCGGCTCGAGCGCGGCGCCCTTGGCGCGCGCGGCCTGCTCGCGATCGCTGCGCCCTTCCTGGCGCGAGCGGCTGGCGACCTCCTTGTACTCGGCGACCGCGCTGGCGGTCTTGCCTTCGCCTTCGTGGCAGGTCGCGAGCGCGAGCAGTGTCTCCGTCTGCGGATCCAGCCGGTTCGCCTCGGCCAGCTTCGGGCACGCGGCCGCGAAGTTTTTCTGCTCCAGCAGGGCGCGACCGTCGCGCAGCAGCGCCTCGGCGCCGGCGATGTCGGTGGTCTGGGCGGTCTGGGCGGCCGCGGCCATGGCAATCACCGTCGACGACAGAAAGGCGCTGATCGCGATCGATTTCGAGCTCAAACGGATTCCTGCCCCGCCCAAGTGTCGGGCGAGCGAGGCCTGCCCGTCAAGAGTGCTTCGTCTGTTTTCGTGTGCGTCCGTCAGGATTGCGTCTGTTACGATCGATTGGTGGCGCCGAGGCGTTGCGCGATCCTGCTCGCCGTCGTTTTCGTCGGCTGCGCGTACGCCGCCGGCTGCGCGCATTCGCCGCCGCGCTTCGACCTGAAGGCGCGCCGCACCTGCCTGGTGCTGTCGGTCGGTGGACCGGCGGGCGTTGCCCACATCGGCGCGATAGCCGCGCTCGAAGCCGCCAACATCCGGGTCGACTGCGTCGTCGGAAACAGCATGGGCGCGCTGGTCGGCAGCCTCTACGCGACCGCGCCCAGCGACGATCTGGACGCGCGTTTCAAGGCGTTCGTCGGCGCGTACGAGGACGCGACCAGACAGGAGACCGTGCGCAACGGCATCGGCCTGGGACTGGTGGCGGGCGGGCTCGCCGCGGCGGGGGTGGGCAGCAAGACGGCGGCCGCGCTGGCGTTCGCGGGCGGCGCCGCGCTGGGCGTGCTCGCGACCGAAAAGCTCGAGCATGAGCGGCTGGTGCGCGTGCTCGACGAATTCCTGCACGGCCGGCGCATCGACGGCGGCCTGCCCGTCACGTTCGTGACCTTCTATCAAGAGGCGACGAACACCGGCGTCGTCGCCCGGCGCGCCGACCGTGGCCGGATCGCGACGGCGGTCGGCGCCAGCGTCGCCAACCCGCTCATCTTCTCGACGCTGGCGATGGGTCCGGGGCGACCCATCGATCCCGGATCCGATCGCGTCTCGGCGACGCCCGTGCAGGACGCGTGCGCGGCGTTCCCCGACGCGAACCTGCTGGCGATCAACGTCAGCGGCCAGCCGATCTTCACGGACGCCAGCATGAAGTGCCCGGTGTTCGAGGTGCGCATCGACCCGCCGCCGGTCGCGCCGGCGGACATCCTGTCGCTGGGCGAGAGCTACCGGCGCGTCGTCGAAAGCGGGCGCACCGCGATGCGCGCCGCGCTGCCGCGGCTCTGAGCCGGCCGCGCCCTCAGGGCGCGACCAGGTTCGTGCTGACCAGCTCGTTGACCTGGTTGTCGGTGCCCGACGGTCCGACCGTCGTCGTCTCGGAACGAAT
>DATMZL010000055.1:0-5828 GCA_035607075.1 Polyangia bacterium | reverse complement strand
CGATCGGCAACCCGTTCGGCTTCAACCACAGCGTGACCGCCGGCATCGTGTCGGCGAAGGAACGCGTCGTCGATCGATCGACGCTGCGCGAGCAGAAGCAGCAGGAGATGTATTCGTTCTTCATCCAGACCGATGCGTCGATCAACCTGGGAAATTCGGGCGGCCCGCTCATCGACGCGGGGGGCGCGGTCATCGGCGTCAGCGCGGCGTTCTGGGCGGGGCATCCGCTGCAGCCGGCGCAGGGGATTGGATTCGCCATCCCGATCAACATGGCGAAGGCGCTGTTGCCGCGGCTCGCGCGCGACGGCAGCGCGCGCCGATCGTTCCTGGGCGTCGACGCGCAGCCGCTGAGCGCGGCGCTCGAGTCAGCGCTGCGCTTGACGTCCGGGCGCGGCGCGCTGATCGCCAACGTCGAGAAGGGCTCGCCCGCGGAGGCGGCCGGGCTGGAGCCGGGCGACGTCGTGCTGTCGTGGAACGGCGCGGCCGTCGTGACCGACGAGGACTTCAAGATCAACGCCCAGCTCGCGATCCCGGGGACGCACGTCAAGCTGGCCGTCGTCCGCGACGGCAAGCGCATGGAACGCGAGGTTCTGTTGCGGGCGGCGCCGCTCAAGGGCGTGACGGTGCCCCACCCCGCGAGCTGCGCGGCGGTGCACGAGCCGTCGCTCGCTTCCGTCGAGGATTTCGACGTGCAGGAGGTGCCGCCCGCGCGCGCGGGCGGGCTGCCGGGCGGGCGGGGCGTGACGGTCACGCGCATCACCGATCACGGCGCCGCCGATCAAGCGGGGTTGAGGACCGGCGACATCGTGCTGCGCATCGGCAAGGCGGCGGTGCGGACGCCGGCCGACGTCTCCGCGGCGCTGGGCAGCTACAAGCCGGGCGAGATGTTACCGATGCTGGTTCGCCGTGCCGGATTCGACTTCTGGATGGCATTCTCGCGGAGATGACAATGGCCCTCGACGAAAAACGGTACCGGCATCTGCTCGACGACGCCTACGCGCGCGTGGATCGCGCGTTCGAGGACGTCGATCCCGATATCGCCGAGGTGTCGATCTCTCAGGGAACGCTGACGATCACCTTCTTCGAGAAGCAGCGGCTGATGCTGACGCCGCAGCCGTCGCCGCGCCAGCTGTGGGTGGCGTTCCGGGATCGCGCCTGGCACTTCAACTGGGACGAAGGGAAGCAGAGCTGGTTCGACGATCGCGGTGAGGGCGTCGAGCTCTACGGTCTGATCGAGTCGACGACGGCGGCGACGGGCAACGTCACCGTGCGCATCGCGCGGGCTTGATCACGCGTCGGTAGCCCACGCGCGGCGCAGCTTGCCTGCCAGGTACGGGAGCCAGCCGCGGTAGACGAAGAGCTGGCGCGCCCAGCGCGCGAGCGCGCGGGCGCGGCTGCGAAACAGCAGGCGGGCGAGGGCGTCGGCGTCGCGGGCGCGGACGGCCGCGGGGCGCTGGTCGACCAGGAAGTCGCCGACGACGTCGATGCCACGGGCGCGGGCGGCGGACGCGAGCAGCGGTTGATAGCGCGCGCGGTAGTCGCGGGCGAAGGCACGGAAGCGGGTTGCGAGCTGGGCCGGGCTCTCGGGCCGCGGCTCCGCCCGGTAAGAGAGGGCGAAACACCGACGGCTCGCCTGCGCGAGCGAGACGACGCGGGGGAGGGCGAGCGTCGTCGCGCAGGCCATCACGTCGGTCGCTTCCGCGAGCAACGCCGCCGTCTCCGTCCGGGCGCGCTCGTCGCGCGCGTAAAGGAGGCGCGTCTTCTTCGCGAGACGGCCGGCGAGCGAAAGGTCATCCGGGTGGGCGAGGGCGGCGCGCGTGGCGGCGCAGGAGATGACGTTCACCTTCGCGAGCGTGACGGCCGCGTCGGGCTCGCGCAGCGCGAATGTCACCGGGGAAAGAACGCAGGCGAGCTGGCGGGCTATCGGTCCGGGATGGAACGCGGCGGCCGCCGCGGCCACGTCGTCGACGATCGCGATCAGGTCGGGAATGCTCGTCGCCTTGCGGGTCGCGGGCGCGAGCGTGCTCCCGAACAGCAGCACGGCGCGCAGGCCGGGAACGTCGCGCGCCAACCGGGCGGCGAGCGCCGCCGGATCCAGATCACTCACGCCGCCTCTTCGCCCGTGGTCGGAGCGGGCAGCTGCGCCACGCGCGAAGTCGGCAGCGCTTCGAGTTGCGCGGTCCGTCGCGGGAGGATCATCTCCAACCCGCCCGTCTCGCACTCGAGGCGAAGAGGCGTCGCGCTGTCGGGGAGCTCGCCGTCCAGCGCGGCCCGCGTGCCGCCCGTGAGATCTTCGATCGTCACCCAGGGACTCTGCGCCAACGTCACGCGCGGCAAGCCGGCGTGCGTGCCGCGCAGGATGTGGGCGAACTTCGACAGCAGATCGAGCCGGCCGCTCCGCGCGACGATGCACAGGTCCAGCGCGCCGTCGGTCACGCTGGCGCCGGGGCTGATCATGAAGCCGCCGCCGTAGCCGCGCGTGTTCGTGACCGCCGCGAACATCACCTCGTCCTCGAAGGTCCCGCCTTGCCAGGTTATGCGCAGCGGCCGTGGCCGGTACGTGAACAGCGCCCACAACGCGGCGACGACGTTCAGCGCTTTGCAGCGCGGAAAGCCGGAGTTGTGGACGACGTCCAGCGCGACCTCGTCGAGGCCCACCGAGGCGACGCAGCAGTAACGCGGGCCGGCGGCGCCGACGCGGCCGACGTCGACCTTCGTCGCGACCCCGTCGGTCAGCAGCGCGAGCGCCGCGGTCGGGTTGCGGGGAATGCCCAGGTCGACGGCGAAGTCGTTGCCCGATCCGATCGGGATCACCCCGAACGGGATGCGGCTCGGACTGGCGAGGGCCGCGAGCGCGTTGCGTACGCTGCCGTCGCCGCCAGCCACCGCGACCGCCTCGTATTCGCCGGGGCCGGCGGCCTCCGCCTCGGCGACGAGATCGCGCAGGTGCGCGGCCGAGCGACTGACCACCCATTCGAGCGGCGCCGGCGACGGCGTGGCCGCGAGATCGCGGAGCAGGCGCGGACCGCGTCCAGAGCGAGCGCTCGGATTGACGACGACCCGGATCCGTCGACGGCTGGCGAGGGCGCGTGTCATGCCGCCACCGCCAGCGGTTCGCGCGACCACCACCAGTCGAGCGAGATCGGCGCCCGCTTGCGCTCGCGCGTCGCGAACAGAAACGGGAGATCGGCGCGCAGCTTGTGCATGATCTTGCGGCGTAGCGGCGGTCCGGCCTCGCCCAGGATCGGGGCGAGCTGCCGCGCCTGGTACCAGGCGGTCACGAAGAACGACCAGCGGAACAGGAACGCGACGGCGCGCGCCTTGAGGCGCGCGAGTGGGCCGACGCGGGCGAGCTGGCGGGCGAGAAGCTCGCGGTGCAGGCGGATGTGGCGCGCCTCGTCGCGCAGCAGGCGGCGCAGCAGCGCGCGCGCCGTCGCGTCGGGAGCGCGCGACGCCATCGCCCCGTAGAAGCAGCCGGCCAGGATCTCGACGTGATAGAACTGGATCAGCAGCGTCGTACGCGCGCTGAGCCGGCGGAACACCTTCTGGATCCAAAACGGCTGTCCTTTCGGCAGCCTGCGCCGCGCGAGCTCGGCGTCGAGGATGCGCGCGTGGCTGTCCTCCTCGCGCGCATAAGAAAGAAGGAGGGCGCGCTCCTCGGCATCGGTCGGATGGCGAAGCAGCTTGTCGATGACGGGCGTGGCCTCGTCTTCCGCGAAGAAGGATGACGCGAGGAAGTCCGCGAGCAGGCGATCACGTTCGGAACCGGACATGGGCCCAGGCGTTCGCAAGTGCTGTGCCGGCCGATTCACCGCGCAAGCGCGCGCCCGCGGGCGTCAGGTCTTTGTCGCCGCGTCTAACAATCACCGATCTGAAGTGGGCGCGACACGTTGATCGTGAGCGCGGGCTAAAGCATTTCGCTGGCGTTCGCCTTGCACCGATTCGCGCCCGATGCACGGAACGCCTCTCGCTTTGAACAATCCAGAGCTGCGCCGGCTGATGCGACTGTGCAAACTCGAGCACACCTTTGTGCAAGGTGAGGGCGTCTGGCTGACCGACGCCGACGGCCGCCGGTACCTCGACGCCTACGCGCAATATGGCGCCGTCGCGCTCGGTCACGCGGCGCCGGAGGTCACGGCGGCGGTGCGGGCGGCGCTGGACGCGCGCGTGCCGGCGATGGTGCAGCCGTACCTGGCCGCGCAGGCGGAGGCGCTGGGCGAGGCGCTGGCGGCGGTGGTGCCCGGCCACCCGCGGCGCTGCGTGTTCGCGAGCTCGGGTGCGGAGGCGGTCGAGGCAGCGCTGAAGCTGGTTCGCGCGCGCACCGGCCGATCGCTGGTGCTCGCGGCGACCGGCGCGTATCACGGCAAGACGCTGGGTGCGCTGTCGCTGACGGGGCGCGCGGAGCACGCCGAGGGGTTCGGCCCGCTGCCGCCCGCCGTCGACCACATTCCGTTCGGTGACGCGGACGCGCTGGAGGCGCGGCTCGCGCGCGCGCCCGGTCCCATCGCGGCGGTGTTCCTCGAACCGATCCAGGGCGAGGGCGGCGTGATCGTGCCGCCGGCCGGTTACCTCGCGCGGGCCCGCGAGCTCTGCACGCGGCACGGCGTCGCGCTGGTGCTCGACGAGATCCAGACCGGGCTCGGGCGGACTGGACGGCTGTTCGCCTGCGAGCACGAGGGCGTCACGCCCGACGTTCTGCTGATCGGCAAGGGTCTGGGCGGCGGGCTGTTCCCGCTGTCTGCCTGCCTCGTCGCCGACGAATGGTGGGACGAGCGCTTCGCGCTCGGGCATTCGTCCACGTTCGCCAACAACAACGTCGCGGCGGCGGTGGGTCTGGCCGTGCTGCGCGCGCTCGCCGGCGATGGGGATACGCCCGGCCTGGTGGCGCGGGCCGGCGCGCGGGGCGAGCGGCTGGGCGCGGGCCTACGGCGTCTCGCCGCGCGTTACCCGCGCGTCGTCGTCGAGGCGCGCGGGCGCGGCCTGCTGTGGGCGCTGCAGCTGCGTCCCGCGGAGGAGGCGCAGGGGCTGTTGCTCGGCTACCTGCAGCACCAGGGCCTCTACGCCTACGCGGCAGCGGCGGTGCTCGCCGAGCAAAGCTCCGTGCTGGCGCTGCCGACGCTGGGGAGCGCGAACGTGCTGCGCATCGCGCCGCCGCTCGTGGTGTCCGACGAGGAGATCGATCTCATCGTCGACGGGATCGAATCGATGTGCGGCAAGCTCGCGCGCAACCCGTGCGAGACGATCGTCCGCAACATGGGATGGTTGCGGTCCGAGCTGTCCGACGACGCCGCGCCGGACGCGCGCGCGAACCGGCCGCCACCGACGCCGGCCCCGATGCCGCCGCCCCGCCTGGGCGCGCGCGGCGATCACCGCCGCTGGGCATTCCTGATCCACTACACGCGCCCCGAGGACGTGTGGGTGACGGAGCCGGGTTTGGCGCGCCTCTCCGATGCCGAGCTGGCGTCCTACTGCGCCCACGTGGGCGAGTTGCCCGCCGGGCTGTGCGTGAAGACCGCGGTGCTGCGATCGCCGACGGGCGCCGAGGCGGACGGCCTCATCATCGCGCTGCCGCTGCTGGCTGAAGAGATGATGCGTCGCGGGCGCCGGGCGATCGCGCCGGTGATCGGCCGCGCCGTCGATCTCGCCGTCGGACTGGGCGCGGACGTGGTCGGCCTAGGCGGGTTCACTGCGCCGCTGTCGGATCGCGGCGTCGCCGTCACCGGGCGCGGCGCGCCGATCACGACCGGCAACGCGCTGACCGCCGCCGCCGCGTTCGAGGCGGCGCGCTCCGAGGCGTCGGCGCGCGGCCTGGCGATCGCCGACGCGCG
>DATMZL010000001.1:0-9160 GCA_035607075.1 Polyangia bacterium | reverse complement strand
CCCGCCGAACTGGCGTTCAGCGGCTTCGCGTGCCTGGACGCCGAAGCCACGACGCCGCAGGCCGCACGGCGCGCGCTCGCTTCCTTCATCGATCATTGGTACGCGACCTGGCTGAGGCCCGGCGCCGATGATTCGAAGGAGTTGCCGACGGCGCTGGCCCGCCAGAGCTTCCCGCTGCGGCCAGGGCACGACGACGAGATCGATCCCGACGCCACCGCCGCCGTCGTGGCCGCGCTCCAGCGCCAGCAACGGTCGCGCCTGCTGACCGTGACGCGCGGCGGGTTTGCCGGCGCCGATCGAATCAACGCGGATCTCGCGCAGCGCGCCGCGATCGACGCGGGCCTGTCCGCGCCCAGCCGCGGCGAGATCCTGCCCGGGACGCCGGTGATGATCACGCGCAACGACTACGACCGCGGTCTCTACAACGGCGATCAAGGGGTCGTCTTGTCAGTCGTTCGCGGCAAATCGGGACGGCCGATGCCGGCGGCGGTCTTCCCGCGTCGCGGGACGCTGGTGCCGTTTCCGCTCGCCGCGCTGCACGGCGCGCTCGCGGTGGCGTACGCGTCGACAGTCCACAAAGCGCAAGGGTCGGAGCTTGATCACGCAGCGCTGATTCTTCCCGACGCCGATCTGCCGTTGCTGTCGCGCGAGCTCGTCTACACGGCGGTGACGCGCGTCCGCCGATCGATCACGGTCGTCGGCCGTCGCGCGTTGCTCGAGCAAGCGGTCGCGCGCCCGCTCGAACGTTCGTCGGGCCTCGCCGAACGTCTCGCGCTGCGCGCGCCCTGACTCGCGCGCGGTAACTCGGGGCTGGGCCGCAAATTACGTGGCGGTAACGGTCCCTTAGGGGCCCAGCCTTCAGGGGCCGCTGTAACAGTCGTACGCCACCAACACCCACGCGGCACCGTGCTTGCAACTCTCGCGAAGCGGGCTTCGAACGCGGGACCTTCCACAGGTGGTGATGACATGAGCGGCGTCGTCGAGTCGGTGGAACACGAGGAACGGTTTGTTCTCACACGCGCGCAGGTGACGCGCTTCTTGACCACCGTCGGCGCACGAGCGTCCGTCGAAACCTACGACCGGGCCAGGCCGATCGCGTACACGCGCACGACCTATTTCGACACCGACGATTCCCGCTATCTGCGGTCGTGTCACGGTCCGATCGCGCGCCGGCTGCGGCTGCGCGAGTACGCGATGGCCGCCTCGCTGGAGGACGCGCCCGTACTGTCCGCGACCGCTTGCCTCGAGCTGAAGCAGAACACCGGCACGGCGCGGTCGAAGGTGCGCATCCAGGCTTCCCCCACCTTGCTGCGCGAGCTGATCGAGCAGCGCGGCCTGCGGAACGCCGCGTTCACGTCGCTGGAACCGCTCTCGGCGCTGGCGACGCTGGAGGGCGAGCTCGCAACGGCGACGATCGCCCCGCGCCTGACCACGTGGTACCGGCGCGCGTCGCTGACCGCCGAGTCGGACCGCCTTCGCATCACGCTGGACGAACGGCTGACCTTCTGCCGGCCGCAGATCGTCGGCGTCGTCGGCGCCGAGGTCGCGCCCAGCCCGGCCGACATCATCGCGCCCGGACCGGCGCGGATCCTGGAGATCAAGTACTGGGGCGACCGTCCGTGGTGGCTCGCGCGCGCTCTCGAGGGCCTGGAGCCGGCGCATGACTTCTCGAAGTTCAAGATGGGGATGGCGGCGATGACGCGAAAACTGGAGTCGCTGGTTCGCCCGGGCGCGGTCGACGCCGACGGCGACGCGAACGCCGACGCCGACGCCGACACCGAGGCGGATGCGGAGCTCGCGTCGAATGCGAGCCGCTACTTCGCGCCCAACCCGGGGACGGCTTGAGGGAAAGGACGATGGCGACAGGAATGTTCATCGCGTTCGAAGGCATCGATGGCAGCGGGAAGACGACGCTGTCGAACCGGGTCGCGGCGGCGCTGCGGGAGCGCGGCCTCACCGTCGAGCATGCCCGCGAAGGAGGCTGGTTCGCGTCGCGTGTCACGCAGTCGATCCGCGACCTCTGTCGCGACGCGCGCAACCTCGCGCTCGTCCCGCGCGCCGAGCTGTTGCTGTACGTCGCGCGCGAGATCCAACTTGTAGAGGAGGTGGTCATTCCGGCGTTGGGTCGCGCCGACGTGGTCATCGCGGATCGGTACCTGTACACGGCGGAGGTGCTCGCGCGCCAGGTACGGCGGCTTCCCGAGACCGCGGTCCGCCGGATCATCGACGACGCCGCCGCCGGGGTGTGGCCCGACATGGTCGTGCTCGTCGACGTCGACCCGTCCGTCGCGCGCGGCCGGCGCAAGGTCGCGAAGCTGCTGACGCTCGAACAGCGTCCGGCGTCGCGCAAGGGGCTGGCCGGCAGCGGTCTGGGGCAGCGGCTGCGCGACGGCTATTTATCGCTCGCCGCGGCGGATCCGGGCCGCTGGATCGTCGTCGACAACACAGACTCGGATCTGGACGAGCTGGTCGACGCGATCTGCGACATCGTCACCAAGGCGCGAAGCCTCGGGGTGGAGGCCGCGGTTGCGCGCGCTCACGCTGCGCGCGCCGGCGGCGTTGCGGCGCCCGCGGCGGGAGCGCCCGCCACCGCGATCACGACACCGGAGGCGGCGCTGGCGGCGTTCCTTGGATGGGTCGACGACCGCGCGCGCCGCGAGCCGACGCTCGCGGCGTACGTTCTGGCCGGGTTGTCGGGCGCGGGCGTCGACGAGCGCCGGCTGGCGCTCGCGGCGCGCGTCCCACGCGTGATCGCGCGCGGCCTCCGCGGTCTGTCGGACGCCGTCTCGTGGCGGTTGCGGCGCTCGCTGGTCGAGGCGGCGCCCAACGAGGTCGCGATCTCGCTGATGGCGCAGGCAGCGGAGGCGACGCCCGCCTGGGCGCTGCGCGAGCTGCTTGCGGAGATCGCGCCCGTCGAGGTGGCCGCGAGCCTCCAGGGGCTGGACGACGAGACCGCCTGGGCGCTGCGCGAGCTGCTCTACGAGCGCGTCCCCGAGGCCGTGCTGGCGTCGCTGGCGCTGCTGGACGGGCCGCGTGCCTGGCAGTGGCGCGAGAGATGGATTCGCGAGCACGGCACGCTGGAAACCGCCGTGACGGGCTACGTGAACGCGCGCGCTGCCGCGCGATCGATCACCGGACTCGACGGCGAACGTGCCTGGGCGATCCGGCGCGCCGCCCGCGCGGCGGCGCCCGTCCCGGCGATCGCGTCGCTGGTGGGCCTGTCCAGCGATCGCGCCTGGCGCTGGCGCGATCGCATGCTTGGGCGCGCGCCGAAGACGGTGCTGTCGACGATCGCGGGCCTCGACGACGGGCGGGCGTGGGCGATGCGGGTCGCGATGGCGTCGAACTGCCGCGAGGCCCTCGATTCGCTGCTCGGCCTCGACCACCCGACCGCCTGGGACCTGCGCGACACCTACCTCGAGCTGTGGCCGTCGTGCGCGGTCAAGAGCATGGGCGTGCTGGTGAACGGCGCGCGCGGCAAGGACCTGCTGCGCCGGGCGCTGGAGCTGTTCCCGGGCAACATCTCGCTGCTCAAGCAAGCCGCCGGCGTCGCGACGGGCAGCAACCTCCACCCGACAGTGATGGCGGCCTGACGATGCCGCCCATCGACGCCGCGCTGGGTATCGAGAGCCTGGACCTCGGTCGCTTCGAATTGATCCTGATGCGCATGCTGACGGCCGGGTTGCTGGGGGCGTTCCTCGGCTACCGGTTGTGGCGGCGCTTGCTGCCGAACACGCTGCCGCCCGCGCGCGAAACCGCGCAGGCGCAGACGCTGATCGCGATCGCGGGCGCGCTGATGGTCGTCGTGATCGGTCAGAGCACCGCGCGCGCGTTCGGGCTGGTCGGGCTGGGCGGCTTCATCCGCTTTCGTTCGGGCATCAAGGACACGCGCGACGCGGCGGTCATGTTCGTCATGATCGGTATCGGGATGGCGTGCGGGTTGGGCGCGATCCCGATGGCGGTGGTGGCGACGGTATTCGCCAGCGTCGTGCTGGCGATCTTCGACCTGGGGCGCCGCGCCCGGCTGCGCCTGATGCGCATCGCGATTCACGCGACCGAGCCGAACGCCGCCTGGGAGCGAATCCACCTGGCGTTTCCCGGCGCCCGCGTCCTCGAGCTGCCGGGCGCAGCGTCGGTGCAACCGGGCCGCCTCGTCATGGAGGCGGTGCTGGCCGACGACATGGACGCCGCGGCGATCATTCGTTTGCTCCAGGACAAACAGGTGCCTGGCATCAACAGCGTTTCGATAGAGGACAACGGTAAGGGAGGGATGACATGAACATCGACGCGCGCATTCGCGCCACCATCGCAGGGTTCGCAACGGCGGTCGCCCTGCTCGCGCTGCTCGCGATCGGCGGCAGCGGCTGCGGTGGTGGGTCCAGCAGCATGACTTCGCCGGACAACACCGGCGACCCCGGTACGCCGCAGGTCACCACCGGTCCTTACCAGCCGCTCACCGTCGGAACGACGTGGACCTATCACGTCGACGATCAGGGCACGACCTATGACAAGCAGAGCGCGGTCGAGGCGTTCGAGGACATGGGCGGCGATATCGCCGGCACGATGGGGTACCGGGTGCGGGAAACCATCAAGGCGTCGATCCAGCTGACGTGGTACGAGCAGACGGCGACCGACGTGCGGCGGCATCACGACACGCTGAGCGACACCACCGGGCGCATGCTGTCGGACGAGTGGTACGCGCCGTACCTGCTGCGCGTCGACGAAGCGCCGGACCACCTGCAGGCGGGCGCGACCTGGACCATCAACTACACGAAGACGAAGACCACCGCCAGCAAGCCGACGGCGATGACCAATCAGGCCGAGACCTGGAAAGTCGACGCCGTGGACATCGTCGCCGCGGTGCCGGCGGGCACGTTCAACGCCCTCAAGATCACGCGCACCGACACGTCCGACGGCTCGACCAAGACGCAGTGGTTCGTGCGCGGCGTCGGCAAGGTCCGCGAGCTCACCGGCGCCGGCCACAAAGAAGAGCTGACGGCTTACACGATCGCACCGTAGGCGCGGGCCCCTCACCCTAACCCCCCTAACCCTCTCCCCGCTCCGCGGGGAGAGGGGACCGGAACGAGAGGAGACCCGTCGCCGAGGTGCGATCCGATCCCCTCGCCCCGCGCAGCGGGGAGAGGGCTAGGGGGGCTAGGGTGAGGGGTCTGGCGGTCTACTGGTTCTCGATTTCGCGTTTCATGAAGATCGCGCCTTCGGTAACGATCTTCTCGCCCGGGGTGATGCCGCCGAGGACGCGGATGCGGCCGTCGACCTCGGGGCCGACGTCGATGCGCCGGATGCGGAACACGTTGCCCTCGGTCGCGACGATGACGTAGGTCCGGTCGCCGTCGGTCAGCACGGCCTTGGACGCGATCGACATGACCTTGCGGCGGCCGTTGTCGCTGATGTCGACGCGGGCGAACATCTCCGGCTTCAGGCGGTGGTCCTTGTTCGGGACGATGCAGCGGATCTTCACCGTGCGCGTGGCCGGATCGACCACCTCGCCGATGTGCCCGACCTTGCCCGAGAACTTCTCGCCCGGATAAGCCGGCACCTGGATCGAGACGGTGTCTCCCTCCGCGATGAGGCCCAGGTCCTGCTCGTAGGCATCCGCGAGCACCCATACGACGTCGAGGCTGGAGATCGTCAGCAGCGGCGTCGCCTGGTCGGCGCGTACCTCCTGCCCGACGAGGACGTTGCGCTCGATGACCACGCCCGCGATCTGCGCGCGCAGCGCCGCGCCCACCGTCGGATCTGTCGGCGACACGCCCAGCGCTTTCAACTGCGCCGTGGCGCGCGCGTAGTCGGAGCGCGCCTTCTTCAGCTCGCCCTCCGACTGCGCGACCTCTTTCTCGGCGACCGCGCCTTCGGCTTGCAGCTTGTGGACGCGCTCCGCGGATTTCTCCGACACGGAGAGGTCTGACATCGCCTTCTGCGCATCCGCCTGGATCTGCCCGACGCTGGGCGACGACAGCTGGACCAGGGGCTGGCCGCTGCGGACATGGTCCCCCGCCTTGACCAGAATCCCGACCGCGCGGCCGTCGATGGGCGACGCCACCCGCTGCGTGTGGTCCTCGTCGAACCCGACCCGCCCGGGCAGCGAGATCGTCGACCCGCCTGTCGCCTCCTGCACGGTCTCGATCTTGATGAAGTCGTGAGGCGCGTGGTTCGGGTCGTAGCGGATGAAGTCGCGCGGCTTCTCGCCCTGCCCTCCGCTCTCGGTCTCGCCGTGCCCCTTCGAACAGCCGGCGGGCGCGGACAATGCCGCCAGCGCGGCGGCAAAAAGAAAGGCTCTCGATCTGCTGACGGTCATGGCTCTCCTACGGCGTGTGAGACGTCGACGGTTGCCTGGCGGAAGTCGAAGAGGGCGACCAGATACTGCGCCTGCGTGTCCAGGTACGTCCGCTGCGCTTCCAGAAGCTCGATCAACGAGATCGCGCCGGCCCGGTACGATTTCTCGGCGACCCGCAGCGCAGTCTCGGCGCGCGACAGCATCCCGCCCTTGTCGCCGGTACCGGTCGGCGTCCCCGGCACGTCGCCGCCCGCTGGGCGCTCGAACACCGACAGCAGCGTGGCCGCGCGCGCGCCCTTGCGCACCGCCTCGCCGACGTCCCGTGCGACAGCGACGCGCAGCCGCTCGCCGTCGTTGTCGGCGCGCCGCTGATCGAGGTGAGCGCGCCCGATGTTCGCCTGGTTGCGGTCGAACACCGGCAACGGCAGCGACAGCGTCAACGCCAGCGTGTTCGGGTTGTCGCCCGACACAGTGAAGTCGCTGTGCGTGTAGTTGGCGCCGACGGTGATGTCGGGCAGCGCGTCCCGCTCCGCGGACGCCAGCTGCGCGTCCGCCTGCACGCGCGCCGCGCCCGCCGCGCGCAGGTCCGGCCGCCGCTCCAGCGCGCGCGAGGTGAGCCGCCCCAGGTCGAAGCCGGGGCGCGACGCCGCGTCGGACGGATCGGGGTGCAGCGCCGGCAGCTGTGCGACCGACGGCAGGCCCAGCAGCGCCGCCAGCCGGCCGCGCGCGACGTCCAGCTGCGTGTCCGCGTCGATCACCGCGTTCTGATAGCGGAGCCCTTCCAGCTCGATCTTGCGCAGCTCCGCCTCCGAGATGTCGCCCGCCTTGAACCGCGCCTGCGAGATCTTGATCGTCTGGGCGTAGCGATCGGCGACGTCGTGGGCCAGCTGCCGTTCCTCCTGTTCGCGCACTGTCTCCGCGAACCCGGATCGGACGGCGTAGACGATCTCCCGCAGCGCGTCCTCGACGAGAAACCGCCGGTGCTCGACGCCCCGCTCCGCCGCGCGAATGCGCGCGCTGCGCTTCAGCCAGACGTCGATGATCTCGCTGACGCCGACCGTCTGCACCGGCTGGTCGAAGAAGCTCTTCGTCGCCGGCTTGTTGACCTGGTTGGCAGTGCCCAGCAGCAGGTTGCCGATCGCGTACCCGACCGTCGGGTTCGGGTAGACGCGCGCGGCGACCACGTCCAGCTCGCTCGCGTCGATCTCCAGGCGCGCCGCGATCGCATCCCGGTTTCGCTGCAGCGCGACCGCAACGGCCTGCTCCGACGTCAACTCGGCGCCGGCGGCCTCCGCCCGCCCTGCCGCGACCCCGATCGCACCGATCAGGACCGCCGCGGTCAGGATCTTCATGGTTCCTCCCGCTCCTCGGGATGCCGCGCCCGCCACCTCCCGAACCACCGCTCGGCCAGCTGGTACGTCGTGGGCAGCAGGAACATGGTGAGGAGCGTCGCGGGCAGCAACCCCCCGACGATGACGATCGCGAACGGGCGCTGCGTATCCGACCCGATGCTGTGCGACAGCGCCGCCGGCAAGAGGCCGATCGACGCCGGGAACGCTGTCATCAGGATCGGCCGCAGCCGGCTCGAGACCGCGCGCATCACGCTCTCCGGCGTCGCGTTCGGGTTCGCGCGCGCCCGTCGCATGTAGTTCACGATCAGCACGCCGTTCATCACCGACACGCCGAACAACGTGATAAAGCCGACCGCCGACGACACGGACAGCTCCGTCCCCGTGAAGTAGAGCGCGAACACGCCGCCCACCGTCGCGAACGGCACGTCCAGCAGCACGACGAGCGCCGGCAGCACCGCGCGGAACGTCATGTAGAGCAGGAAGAAGATCACCAGCACCGAGATGGGGACGATGACGCTCAGGCGCTTCATCGCCCGCCGCTGGTTCTCGAACTCGCCGCCCCAGGTCAGGTGGTAGCCCTCGGGCAGCTTCACGGCGGACGCGACGTGCGCCTGCGCCTCGGCGACGAAGCTGCCCATGTCGCGCCCCTCGATGTTGCACTTCAGGGCGAGGAAGCGCTGCCCCTGCTCGCGGTTGATCTGCGTGCGCCCGCTGTCCAGGTGCAGCTTCGCCAGCGCCGCCAGCTGCAGGCGCGCGTGCTCGGTCGGGACCTCCAGCCGACCGACCGACGCGGGATCGCCCTCGTGCGCGATCGGCGTCTTGATCCGCACGCCCACCCGCCGCTCGCCCTCCCACATCTGCGTCGCCAGCTTGCCCCCGTACGCGCTCTCGATCGCGTCCTCGACGTCGCGCACCGACACGCCGTAGCGCGAGGCGGCCGCGCGATCGACGTCGGCGACGATGTGCTGCGCGCTGCCGGCGCGGTAGATGTCGACGTCGCGTGCCCCGCGCGTGCCGACGATGATCGTCTTCACCTCGTCGAGCTTCTGGTGCATGAGCGACAGATCGTCGCCGTAGATCTTGACGACCACCTGGCCGCGGATGCCCGAGATCGACTCCTCGACGCGGTCCTTGATCGGCTGGCTGAAGTTGTAGTCGACGCCCGGCCGGTCCAGGGCCTTCCGCATCCCCTCGACGATCTCGTCTTTGGACCGTTTCCGCGTCTTTCCGCCTTTGCCGTCCACGGCCATCGCCGGCCAATCGGTCTCCGGCTTCATGATCACGAACGTCTCGGACTGGTTGGGCGCCTCGTCGTCGGTGCCGTCCTCCGGGTGCCCCTGCTCGCTGAGCACGTCCTTCACCTCGGGGAACTTCAGCAGCTGCAGGCGCATGGCGCGCAGCACCTCGGCGCCGCGCTCCAGCGAGACGGCGCTGGGCATGGTGACGGTGATGTGGATGTCGCCCTCGTTCATCGGCGGCAGGAACTCGGACCCGAGGCGCGGCACCAGCGAGA
>DATMZL010001102.1:0-4032 GCA_035607075.1 Polyangia bacterium | reverse complement strand
AGCGCGTGCAGACCTTCATGGTCACGCCGTCACGAACGACGGTGAACGCAGCGGGGCCGGGGCGCGCGGCGCACTGGCAACCGTTGCGGCACTCGCACTCGCCATGCGGGAACGTCACGGCGTCACCCGCGCGAACTCGGCCGCCTTGCCGACCTTGACCTGCGCCACGACCGTGAACCGCCCCCGCTCCACCGCGCGCAGCAGCAGACAGCGAACATGGAAGGTGCCCTGGCGCGTCTCGACCGCGTCGCCCGTCGGGCAAGCGCAGCCGCAACCCGCGCACTCCGGAAGCGCCAGCGTCGAGTGACACTCGATGCAGTTGCGGTAGATGAGGCCGTCGACCGCGAAGGGCACGAGCGGGAGCATCTCGGTCTTCTCGAAGAAGAGATGCGGGTCCGCGCGGAGGGCGGCGTGGCTTTCGAGCGTGCAGGCGTTCACGCGATCCTCCAGACCCGCACGCCGCCCTCGACCGTGCGGGCCGTGAGCCTGATGCCGTAGCGCCGCTGGGCGCCAGACCATTTGCCGCTCTGCGAGATGTCCGCGCCGTTAAAGAACATGCTGTCTCCGATCTCCATTTTCGCAAATGGAGATGTGCGCGCCGGTCGACCGGGCTTGCCCTTCGGCGGAAGCGGAATGCCCTTGTCGATGGTAATCACGACCGCTCCTCGCAGGTGCAGCGACCGCCGGGGCAGTTGCACCAGCCGTAGTCATCGCGCGAACCGCCGGGGGTCGTCGTCGCGATTTCGGTCGACTCTTCCTGTTCTTCGGGCTCGGGCGTCTCGGTGTTGGGCATGAGACGAATCTACACGGTCCACAAAACGTGTCCACAATTCTTTTCTACTTTCTTCCGATTGACTGTGACCCCGTTCTGTGTCCACAATGGCGACATGCTGAAAACCATGGGCGCGGTCATCAAGGTTCGATGCACCGCGCAAGAAAAGGCGCGGGTGGCCAAGCTCGCCGAGAAAGCCAAGATGTCCCTGAGTGACTTCGTCCGTGTGCGCCTGGAGGCTTCGCGGTGACCGATGTCGAGCGGTTCGAGCGTCATTGCGCGCCGGAACCGAACACCGGCTGCACGCTTTGGTTCGGCGGATCAGATGTGCGCGGGTATGGTCGGTTTTTCTTGGGCGGCAAGGTAATCGTCGCATCTCGGGCCGCCTGGGAACTGGCCCGAGGTCCCATCCCGACCGGCCTGTGGGTTCTGCACCACTGTGATAACCCTCCGTGTGTGAATCCGGACCATCTCTTTCTGGGAACGCACACCGACAACATGCGTGACTGCGTTGCCAAAGGAAGATTCGTCCGTCCCAACGGGCCGCCAGCAAATCGTAAGTTGACCGAACAGTCCGTCAGGGACATTCGCGTTGGCCGAAAGCGCGGTCTTCTCTGTCGCGAACTCGCCAACTCGTTCGGCGTTTCAAAGAGCACAATCATTGCCGCGACGACGGGGCCGAATTGGCTGAAAGTCGAGCGCGGCGCGTGAGCGCCCGCGTCAATCATCCCTGCGCGCACTGCGGAGCGCCGCTATACAGCTTCGCCGAGGCGCAGCAGCATCACTCGGGGCAATGCCCGCGCGCGACCCTGGCAAGCGGAGGGTCGCCGCCCGAGTGCCCCGTCTGGGCTGACGGACGTCACTGCTACGTCGAATACTATCGGAACTGCGAAGGCGTCACGGGGCGTGCCTGGCAACCTGAGTCGAAGTTCACGGCGCTGAAAGAAAAGCGTTGCGCCTGTGGCGCCACCGTCGGGCGCGTGAAGTCGTGAGCGAGCGCGTCTATCCGAATCGCGACAGGACAAACGCTCACGCCTGGTTCGCGGCGCACGGCGAGGGAACGCGCCCTCTCGATGCCGAGCACCACACGCGCGCCTGCGGCTTCGTTCAGATGGTCTTGGACGAGCAAGAGGCCGAGGCGAAGAAGCTGCGCGGCTACCTGCGTGCGCTGCTGGAGTTCATCGACGGTCCCGTCTTCTTCAACCCGATGTCGAGCGGCCCGCCGCCGACGTGGGCCGAGATTCGCGAGGCGGCGAAGGAGCCCTAGCGCAGCGACCAGCGTCGTAGATGCCCATCGGCCGCCTTCATCGTATCGACGTGAATCCATGCGTCCGGCCCGTAGAGCCCGAGGCCCCCGAGCGTCGGTAGTTGCCCGACGTCGTACGCGCGCAGGATCATCTCATGGAGCTCCAGCACGGTGTCACGCCCCGGGATTTGCACCGGGCGTAGGTCGGCCGCGTTGCCCTGGATGTGCTCCGAGTTGGCGGCGGGATGGTGCCCCGAGGCGAGCAGCTTGTCGTTGTAGATCTGCGTCCGGTAGCCGCTCACGACGAGCAGCGGGCCGCCCCATATGCGCCTGACGTCGTCGCAGAGGCCAGAGAGCAGCGCCCAGCGGTCAGTCCACGCTTCCGGGTACCACGTGCCATCCCTACAGGCGAATTCCTTGGGGTCGAAGAACTGCGATGGCGGAAGCGTGCTCATCCGACACACCTCGCAGCAACCACGAGACACAGCCCGATCCAGGCCGCCACCGCGGCGGCCGTGACCAGGATGCGGGTGGTCACGGCGCCTTCTTCGCCTCCTCGACGGCCTTCGTCAGCGCCGCCGCCTGCGTGGCCGCGTCGACCGCCGCCTGGGGCGTCAGGGGCGACTGCGCGAGGTGTAGCGCGATGCCCCCGCCCGTCGTGATGGCGCCGACCGCCCACATGGGTAGGCCGATGGCGGGGAACAGGACCGCCGCGAGCGGGCCGCCCACGGTGCCGACGTAGCCGAGAATCGTCAGTGCTTTGTGGAACCACGACATGGGGTTACTCCTTCTGTGTTTTGGTCTCTCTCGTGCGAAGTGCGCCGATGCGGGCCACCTGCTCGCCGACGTCGAAGATTCGCGCGATACTTTCGGTCTGGCCGTCCTCGACGCGCGTCGCGTGCAGGCGGATGGTGCGCTCGAGGTCGCCGATGCGGTCGGCCAGATTCGTGAAGTCGTAGCGCAGGCCGCGAAGCACGTCGACCAGGGGCGCGTTTTCGGGGCAGACGACAGGGCTTTCGGCGGGCGTGATCATCGGTCCTCCACGGGCATGCGGTGGCGTCCGGTCTCACCTTCGCGGCGCCCGAGCTCGTGTTCCCGCCAGGACTCCAGCTTTTGGACGCGCTCCATCCACTTGCCGAGGCTCGCGCGCATCTCGCCGATTGCCTCGATGAGCACACCGGCCTTCGCCGCGAGCTTGAGCGCGCCCCACGCGGCGGTGCCGAGGGCGATGATGATGCCGACGAGGGCGGCGAAGAGGGGGATGTTCATGGGTACGGCGTCACCGTCACCGGGTCATGTCGGCAGGGCGGCCAGTAGCGCCGCGATCATGTTGTTTCCCATCGTCACGTATCCGGCCGCATCGGGGTGCACATTATCGGCCGAGAACGTCACGCCCGGTTGAGCGCCCGCCCAGCGCACGTCCTGTCCACCCGCCACGGCCGTCGCAATGACCGCTGCCAGCCCTGCGTTGAACGTCGCCGGGCTCGGAGAGTAGGCCGGGGAGTCGACGTTGTCACTCACGAGCACGATCGCGTTTGGGCGCGACGTCTTGATCTGCGCGAGGCACGCACCTAGGTGCGTGAGTGCCTGCGCGGGCGTGTAGCCGTTGCTCCACTCGTTGGTGCCGCCTTCGAGCAAGAACAGATCCACGGTGCCGACGATCGCAAGGTAGCCCGCAAGATGTGACGTCCAGTCGAAGTCCGGCGTGATGAAGTCCTGAAAGCTGAACCCCGAGTGCCCCTCGTGGTAGCCCTGCGTCGCGGGCAGCCCGAAAGCGCTGCTGTCCACGAACTGCGACCCGACGAACTGCACGTCGTGCCTCCCCGCTGCAGCGAGCAGCTTGTACAATTGCGTGCGGTAGCCGCCGCTGCTCGTGAGCGGCAAGGTGCCGTAGGATGTCCGCGTGATCGAGTCGATGCCCGTCATCACTCGAAAGGCGTTATAGACCGGCGCGAACGGCACTTAGACCATTCCGATGAGACCGTCGGTCACCTGGACGTCGTTCAACGTCGTG
>DATMZL010000089.1:0-4354 GCA_035607075.1 Polyangia bacterium | reverse complement strand
ATTCGCACGTTTGTTTGAAGGCGGAGCCAAGGCATTCGGCGAACGTGCCGCCGTCGGCGCGCTCGAAGAAGGCGAAGACCACGGCCTCAAACTCTACCGGGACGACCTCGACAAGCTGGACGCTTCGTCACGCCAGCTCGTAGAAACCGACCTGCTGCCGGCGCAAGAGCAGACTCACCGCGCGATGAGCACGCTCAAGAAAACGCTTCACTGAACAGCCAGCCGGGCGCGCGGTTGCACAACTCGGCGGCCGCGCGCGTTGCTGGTCCACGCGCCGCCGCTCGTCACGACTCTGTTCCGTTCTCCTGCAGAAACGCGCCCACCTCCTGTAGGCTGGGCCCAGGACATTGAAAGCGTTCTTGCTGCTGCTCGTCCTCGCCGCCGCGGGCCTTGGCGGGGTTTTCTATTGGCGAAAGTACGTCCAGGCGCCCAAAGCGCCGGTCGCTGTTTCCTCCGCCGAGCCCGCCAAGCACGGCAAGCAGCGGCGGCGGCGGCGCGGCCCGCGGCGCCTCGCGCGCAACGAGGTCTTCGTCGCGTCGGCGTCGTCGCCCTCGGGCGAGGCGCCTGCGCGCGAACCGCCGCCCGGCGCGTATCGCCCGCCGCCCGAAGACCCCGCCCCGCTTGCGCCGGGTGGCGCGTCGACGACCGAGGCCGCGCCTTCGGACGTGTTCGGCGGGCTGTCGTCACCGGCGCCCGCGTCGAGCGGCGCGCGTCGTCAGCCCGTCGACGAGCCTGAGCCGATCAAGCTGCGCCCCGCCGACCTCAAGATCGTGTGGCAAGGCGAGGATCTGTCGAAGGCCGACACCGTGAGCCTCGACTTCTCGAAGGACCTCGTCGGGCACGAGCTCTCGCAAGACGAGATCGACGCGCGCTTCCGGTCGAAAGAGTCCGCCGTCATCGGTTGCATCACGCGTGCGCATCCCGACGCATACACCGAGGTCCCGGGCCGCGTCACCGTGAAGTTCCGGATTCAGCGCACGGGCGCCGTGAAGGGCGTGCAAGTCGAAGCGCCCGTCATCCTGCACAGGGGCGGGCTCACCGGCTGCATCAAGGGCGTCGTGGGCGGCCTGCGGTTCCCGGCTTCGAACATGGGCCAGGTGATCACGTATCCGTTTTCGCTGATGTAACCGTCAGGTCATCGGCCGGCTTCGAGGGCCTTCGTCTTTCGTTCTGCTTCTGCGCGGCCTTGATTCCAGCGACGACCGCGGGCACGTCCGCCAGCTCGATTCGCTGTTCGCTGCCGTCGGCGGCCACGTGGATGACGGCGACGACGTTCAGGTGATCGATCGCGACCTTGAGGTTGCGGTTCTTTCCCCGAGATGTCGTCGTCACCTCGATCTTCGCGCGCAGCGACGGACGGCGGTCGCGCAGCATGCGCGCCAGGAAGGGCCGCACCGTGTTGCTGAACTTCAGACCGAACCGGCGGCGCATCTCGCCCGTGACGAGGTCGATCGAGATCAGCTCGTCGCCGCGGCCGGCCCATTCAATCGCGACGGTTTCAGCGGCCGGATACAGCTCCTCGAGATCGGCCATCTTGAAGCCGTACTCCGACAGCTTGTCGGCGACCCACTGCGCGTCGACGGACAGCGCGCCCACGTTGCGGTCCGGGGCGCGCGCAGGCAAATCCAGCTGGTCCATGGCCGCAGTGTACGCCCATGGCGACGCGCTCGTCGCGCTTCGGGTGCTCGCTTTGCGGGCGGATTCCTCCATGGAGGCCCGGAAGGAGCTCGAGGCGATTCGCTCGGAGGTCGGGCCCGACGTCGAGAAGGCGACCAAGAAGAAGACGACGACGCCAAAGAAGAAGTAGCGCGGGAGCGGTACGATGCGCCGATGGCGATGCGGGGCGACGTCCGTGATCAGTTGATGTGGGCGCTGGTGCGGGACGCGAACGGCGTTGCGCCTCGTCGCGTTCCGCAGCCGAAGGTCGAGGCCCCTGACGACGTCGTGGTGGCGGTTCGGGTCGCCGGCGTTTGTCGCACCGATTTGCGCGTCGCGGACGAGGCCGGACCGTCGCTGATCCTCGGACACGAGGCGGCAGGCGTGGTGGCGGCCGCTGGCCCGGACGCGGCCGTGGAGATCGGCGCGGCGGTGATGGTCGTGCCGATGCGTGACGGCGGATGGCTGGGCGTCGACCGCGATGGTGTGTTCGCCGAGCGCGTGCGCGTGCCGGCGGCGGACGTGCGGCCGTTGCCCGCGGGGATGAGCCTCGCGGTCGGCGCGTATGTCGAGCCGGTCGCGGCGGCGATGGGCGCGCTGCGCAGCGTGACCGCGGGCGCGCGCGTACGCGTCGGCGGCGCGGGACGGATCGCGGAGCTGACCGCGCGCGTGGTGACGGCGGCCGGCGCGTATGTCATCGTCGACGGCACCGTGGACGTCGCCATCGAAACGGATGGCGAGACCGCGTCGCTGATCGCAGCGCTGCGGCGCGGGGGAACGCTCGTGATGAACGGACGCACCGCGAACGCGGCCGGGGTCGACAGGGCGGCGCTCGCCGCCAAGGACCTCAGCGCGGTGTACGCGCGTCACGGCGATTTCGGCGCGGCGATCGAATGGCTCGCGATGGGTCGCGTCGAGGTGCGCGACCTCATGGCGCCGGCGCGGCCGCTGGCGGCGTGGCGCGAGGTGCTCGCCGACGCGCGCTCGTCCGAGGCGCGCAAGCAGATGTTCGCGGTGGGCGCGGAGGGAGATTGATGTGCGGGATCGTCGCCGTGTGCGGCGCGCCGGTGGCGGCGGAGCGCGTCGCGGCCGCGGTGGCGGCGCTCGCGCATCGCGGACCCGACGGACGCGGCGTCTGGCGCGCGCCGGACGGACGCGTCGCGCTCGGGCACGCGCGGCTCGCGGTGGTGGCGCCGTCGGACGGCGCGCAACCGGTGACGAGCGAGGACGGCGCGGTCGTCGCGGTCGTCAACGGCGAGATCTATGACGCGGCGGCGGTGGGGCGCTCGCTCGCAGCGCGGGGGCACCGGCTGCGGGGCCGCGGCGACGCAGAGCTGCTGGTCCACCTGTACGAGGAGCACGGCGACCGCCTCGTCGAGCAGCTGCGCGGCGAGCTCGCGTTCGTGCTGTGGGACGCGCGCCGGCGGCGGCTGGTGGCGGCGCGCGATCGGTTCGGGGTCAAGCCGCTGTTGTGGGCAGCGCACGGGGGCGGCGTGGTGCTCGCGTCGGAGACGAGGGCGCTGTGGGCGCTCGGCGTGGCGCGCCGGTGGGACGACGAGTCTTTTTTTCACGCGGCGCACACGCAGTATCCGTGGCCCGATCGGACGCTGTTCGACGGCGTCCGGCAGGTCGAGCCCGGTGGGATGCTGATCTGGGACAGCCCCGGCGGGGTGCAAACGCGGCGGTGGGTCGTCGAGCACCCGGGCGGTGACGTGCGGGCGGCGCTCGACGAGGCGGTGCGATTGCGCACCGTCGCCGATGCGCCGGTGGCGGTGCAGCTGTCCGGCGGCGTCGACTCGACGGCGGTCGCGGCGCTCGCGGTGCGCCACCGCCCGGACGTGCGGGCGTTCACCGTGAGCTTCGCGGCCGGTGGCGACTACGACGAGGTCGCGATCGCGCGCGCGAGCGCCGCCGCGATCGGGATCCCGCTCGAGGTCGTGACGCTCGACGGCCCGGCGATCGCCGACATCTGGCCGCGCGCGGTCGCGCACGCCGAGCAGCTCGCGGTGAACGGACACCTCGCCGGCAAGTGGGCGCTGTCGCGCGCGATGCGCGACGCCGGCTGCAAGGTGGCGCTCACCGGCGAGGGCGCGGACGAGCTGTTCGCGGGCTACCCGCATCTTCGGCGCGACGCCGGCGCCGCGGCGTCGCACGAAGCGTCGCACGAAGCGTCGCGCGGGTTGATGCTGCCCGACGGTGAGGGGTTGCCGACGGACGGCGTGCGCGCGCGGCTCGGCTTCGTCCCGACGTGGATCGAGGCGAAGGCGACGCTCGGCCGGCGGGTGCGGTCGCTGCTCGCGCCCGATCTGGTGGCGCGCTTCGGCGCGGACGATCCGTACGGCGCGCTCGTCGAGCGCGCGCATGTGACCGACGGGCCGGCGGTGCGGCGCAGCGCACAAGCCTGGATGGCGAGCGCGCTCGCCCAGTACATCCTCCGCACGCTCGGAGACGCGATGGAGATGGCGCACGGCATCGAGGGGCGGGTGCCGTTCCTCGATCCCATGGTGGCGGACGCGGCGCTCGCGATCGCGCCGGACGCGCTTGTCGCGGGCGAGATCGACAAGCCGGTGCTGCGCGCGGCGGTGCGGGATATCGTGCCGCCGGCGGTGCTCGCGCGCCCCAAGCACCCTTTCCTCGCGCCGCCGCTGTCGGTGCTCGCGCCGGTCCTCGTGCAGGATCTGCTGCGCGCGCACGCGCG
>DATMZL010000097.1:0-3816 GCA_035607075.1 Polyangia bacterium | reverse complement strand
GGCACGATGGGCAGCGCGGGCGTCACCGGCAGCGGGGGCAGCTCCACCGGCACGATCGGCTGGGGCAAGGAGGAGGACCCCGGTTCCCGCTGCACCGTCGACACCAGCAAATTCCCGGCGTACAGCGCGCTCACGGCCGACGGCAAGCTGC
Source organism: Polyangia bacterium (assembly GCA_035607075.1). Lineage (GTDB taxonomy): Bacteria > Myxococcota_A > Polyangia > Fen-1088 > Fen-1088 > JADGRB01. The sequence continues at coordinate 3,665 of DATMZL010000097.1, read as the reverse complement.
CCGATCCGTTCAAGATGCTGGACGGCACCCGCATCACGAACAAGAACCAGTGGGCGTGCCGGCGAGAAGAGCTCCTCAAGCAACTCTTCAACTACGTCTATGGCGACAAGCCGATCCCCGCCAAGGGATCTGTCACCGGGACGGTGACCTCCACGATGATCTCCGTGAAGGTGACGGAAGGCAGCAAGACGACTTCATTCACGGCCACGGTGAGCATGAACGGCGCGACGATGCCCGCTCCTGCCATCATTTGTTATGACGGCGGTCTGGGGTGTCCGCTGCCGGTCCCCAGCGGCGTCGCAAAGATCAACTTCATGGCCATCGAGGCGTCAGGCGGCAGCGGCGCCAAGACGGGGCCGTTCTTCACGTACTACGGCAGCAACCATCCGGCCGGCTACATGGTGGCGCAGGCCTGGCAGGTCAGCCGCATCATCGACCTTCTCGAGCAGAGTCCGAGCGTGATCGATCCCGCTCACGTCGGCGTCACCGGCTGTTCCCGCAACGGGAAGGGCGCCTTCGCGGGTGGCGTGTTCGACAACCGGATCGCGCTGACCATTCCGTGCGAGTCCGGCATTGGCGGCACGCCGGCGCTTCGCCTGAAGGAGCAGCTGGATCCCGGTGCCAACGACACAGCCGAGTGGCCGTATCATGCGATCAGCTACGTGCGCTGGTTGTCGGAAGTGGCGCTCGGGCCGTTCGCGAAGTCGAACGACGCCGCCGGCGACAACACGGATCGGTTGCCGGTCGACATGCACGAAGCGATGGCCTTGATCGCGCCGCGGGCAATCTACGTCGTGGACAATCCCGGGATCACGAACCTGGACCCGAAGTCGGCCTACGTGACGGGAATGGCGGGCAAGGCGATTTTTGGAGCGCTCGGCGTGGCCGAGAACTACACGTATCAGGGCGCCTCGGGGAGTCACTGCCAGTGGCGCAGCCAGTACGACGCCTCGCTGACTGCGGTGATCAATAAATTCCTGAAAGGCCAAACTGCCACAACGGGAAACTTCGCCACCGACCTCGGCAGCAAGCCCACGGCCACGCAGTACTACACCTGGGATGCGACTGAATTGGCCGGCAGCCTGTAACGTTCGGGCAAGCTAGAGAGAGGCCATCGGGGACGCCGATGAGAATCAATTTGGTTCGCGTCGGCTGTCTGTTCGTGACGGCGGCGGCGTGCTCCTCGTCCGGCGGCACGCCGAGCGGTTCGGGCGGGGGAGGGGGCACGACGCAGCCGTTGCCGTTGCCGTCGCTCGTCACGTCGGGAGAGGGCGCGTACTGGAAGACCGATGGCCAGCTGACCGAGGTGACGAGCGATAACGCCGACGTGACCGTCGACGACGGCGCCGTGGCCCAGCGCTGGGACGGCTTCGGTGGCACGTTCAGCGAGAGGAGCGCCGACTATCTCTTCCAGCTGAGCGCGAGCGACAAGGAAACGGCGCTGCAGCTGCTCTTCGGCCTGAACGGTCTCCGGTTCAATCATGGACGGATCCCTATCGGTGCCAGCGACTACGCCATCGACCGCTACACGCTCGACGAGACGCCGGGCGACACGTCGATGTCCAAGTTCTCGATCGAGCGCGACGCACAAAAGCTGATTCCCTACATCAAGGCCGCGCTGGCGGTCGCCCCCGGCCTTCATCTTTGGGCCAGCCCGTGGTCGCCGCCGACGTGGATGAAGAGCAGCGGCACCTTCGACGGCGGCGCCATGAAGGAAGACGACGCCACCCTGCAGGCGTTCGCTCTCTACCTGACGAAGTTCGTTCAGGAGTACGGCAAGCAAGGCATCCCGATCGAGGTGGTGCATCCGCAGAAGGAGCCGAACCTCGCGCTGGATTTTCCTTCGTGCGTCTGGAGCGCGGCGGGGATGACGAGGTTCATCGGCGCCTATCTGGGACCGATGTTCGCCGAGCAGAAGGTGAACGCGCAGATCTTCCTCGGCTCGCTCTCCCAGGACGGCGGCGACGGCAAGGCGCGCGCCATCATCTCCGCCGTGATGGCCGACGCCACCGCCGTCACGTACGTGAACGGCTTCGGCTTCGAATGGGACGGTGTACCTTTGGTGGCAGCCGTGAAGCCGATGAACCTGCCCATCTGGCAGGACAACCACAACGTCGGCAACCTTCCGTGGGGCGTCTCCTTCCGTCGCGACGCCGCGCCGAACGATCACGCCTACGCTGTGTCCAGCTGGGGCTTCATCCGTGACTGGATCCGCGCCGGCGTCGATGCCTACTTCACCAGCAGCATGATCCTGGATTCAGTCGGCGTGGGCATCGGGACGATGTCCTGGCCGCAGAACGCGTTGCTGGTCGTGGATGCGTCGTCGAAGCAGCTCGTCGTGACGCCGGCGTATCACCTGTTCCGCCACCTGTCTGCCTACGTCGAGCCCGGCGCGAACGTCATCGGGACAAGCGGCGGCGACGCGCTGGCCTTCAAGAACCCCGACGGCACCATCGTGGCGGTCCTTTACAACTCTGGCGCCGCCGGGACGACCACCGTCGCGATGGCCGGCAAGAAGCTGCAGTTCGAGATGCCCGCCAACGGCTGGGCGACGGTTAAAGCCAAGTAAGAAGTAGGCGGCGGACGGCTTCACCTTTCGCTGTCCAGCGTGCTCATAAGCGGCGCGGCGTAGCGTAGGCCCGCCACCTCGTCGGCGGGCACGGCGGCCTCGAGCGCGGCCACCTCGTCGGCGTTGAGCGCGACGTCGAGGCCGGCCAGCGCGTCGGCCAGCTGAGCCCGCGTGCGCGCGCCCATGGTCGGAATGATCGTGACCTTCTGAGCGGCGGCTTTGGCCCGCACCCAGGCGATGGCGAGCTGGGCCGGCTTGACCCCACGAGCGGTGGCGAGCCGTGCCAGCGAGTCGGCGAGCGCCCGGTTCTTCTCGGCGTTCTCGCCGGTGAAGCGGGGGAGGTGCGCGCGATAGTCGCTGGCGCCGGTGGGCCGGCTGCCGGTGAGGAGGCCGCGCGACAGCACGCCGTACGCGGTGGTCGCGATGCCGCGCGCGGCGAGCTCCGGGAAGATCGCGCGCTCGGGTGAGCGGCTGACGAGCGAGTACTCGATCTGCAGGTCGCAGATCGGGTGCACCGCCGCGGCCCGCCGGATCGTCTCGACGCCGACCTCCGAGAGGCCGATGTAGCGGACGTAGCCGGCCTTCACCATGTCGGCGATCGCGCCGATCGTCTCCTCGATCGGCACCGCGGGATCGAGGCGCGCCGGACGATAGATGTCGATGTGGTCCACGCCGAGGCGCGAGAGGCTGTAGGTGAGGAAGCTCTTCGTCGCGATGGCGCGGCCATCGACGCCGAGGAAAGACCCGTCGGGGCCGCGCAGGCCGCCGAACTTCACGCTGAGCAGGGCGCGGTCGCGGCGGCCGCCGGCCAGCGCCTTGCCGATGAGCATCTCGTTCTTCCCCATCGAATAGAAGTCGCCCGTGTCGATCAGGTTCACGCCCGCGTCGAACGCGGCGTGGATGGTGGCGATCCCCTCCGCCTCGTCGCCGCCGCCGTACAGGCTGCCGGCGCCCATGCCCATGCAGCCGAGCGCGAGCGGAAATACCTGGGGCCCTGCGGCCCCGAGCTTCGTCGTTGCCTCGGTCGTCGTTGTCGTCGTCGTCGTTGTCGTTGTCATGGGCTCAATCTGAGCCCGGCTGGCATATCAATCCAGTG
>DATMZL010000099.1:0-7021 GCA_035607075.1 Polyangia bacterium | reverse complement strand
CGCGCACGCCCGGCGGCCACTGCGCCGCCAGGTAGCCCTTCGCGACGAAGACGTTCGGCTCGTTGATCGTGCACCACCAATCGACGAGATCGCCGAACGCGGCGCCCGCGCGTCCTGCAAACGCGGCCAGCGCCGCGGGCGCGCCGTCCCAGTCCCACCCGCCGCGCGCCGCGACCCAGGTCGGCAACGTGAAGTGGTACAGCGTCACGATCGGCGTGATGCCGGCGGCGCGCAGGCCGGCGAACATCTCGCGATAGCGGGCGGCCGCGGCCTCGTCCCAGGCGCCGGGTTCGGGCTCGAGCCGGCTCCACTCGACGCCCAGCCGGTACGCGTTGGCGCCGATCAGCTGCAGCGCCGCCAGATCGGATCGCCAGAGGTTCCACGAGTCGGCGATGCGCGCCGCGGTCGCGCCGCCTGCGACGTGCGGCGTGCCGTCGGGGTAATAGCCCTTCTCCCAGTCGGTCCAGTCGTTGCGCGTGCCGCCCTCGATCTGGTGGGCCGACGTCGCCGCGCCGAGGAAGAACCCGCGCGGCGCGCCCGCGAGCGGCTTCGCGGCCGCGACGTCGGCGGCGCTGAACGCGATCGGCCGGCCGCAACCGAGCGCGGCGATCGCAATCAGCCCGAGCCCGCGCGCGGACCGAGAAAGACGATCGTGACCTGCTTGGTGGGAGCCCATTCGCGCGCGAAGCCTTCCAGCGTATTTTCGCGCAAGCCCATCGCCGGATCGAGCGACAGGATCAGACGCTGCGATCGGTTGACGCCGACGATGACCTCGTAATGGGCGAGAGCGCGCCCGCCCGTGAGCGCCATCGGCTTCGCCAGGCCCACGATCACCGGACGCCCGCGACCCACCTGCGTGAACAGATCGCCGAGAGTTCCCTCGACGACGTACGCGTCCAGGCCGCGCGATCGCGCGGCGTCGCGCAATGCGCCCGCCCGGACGTCGCCGCCGGCGAGCTCCGGTGGCAGCGGCGTCTCGGGCGTGACGCGAAAGTGCGCCAGCACCATCGCCAGCGCCGCCGGCCCACAGTCGCGCGCCGCCTGCTGGGCGACGAACGGCACGTCCGGCACGATCTGCCACGCGGGATCACGCGCCAGCGCCGCGGCGGTGCTCGCCGGGACGGTGTACGCGGATCCGGTATAACAGGCGGGCGTCGCGAGCGCCGCGAGCGCGAGCGCCGAAACCAGTCCGGCGCGCGCGATCACGGGCACGCTGACACCTCTCGGAGCTAGACCAGTATCAGGATGATGATGATGAGCGCGAGGACCAAGCCGCTACCGAAGTAGACGTAGACCGCGCCACCCTTGAAGTTCTGCACATCCTGCGACTGCTGCTCCCGCTGCGCGTAGCGGGCCGATTCGCTCGCCTGCGCGTTCATCGTGCTCGCTGCGACGTTCTTCAGCGCAACCGCCGTCGACGCGATCTGCTGCGCCGCAACCGGCGCCGTACGAGGCTCGCTCTTCGCCAGGGCCATCGCTGGCGAGAACATCGCCCCGATGATCGCCGCCACCACAACCGTTCGAAATGCCTTCATGCCTCTTCCTCCCCTCTGCTTCAGGCAACCTAGCCATCAGGCAACGCCTTACAACCCCGCCCGCGTGCTAAGGATGGGGAATGGCCGATGCGTCACAACCAAAGCGATCGCGGATCGCGCTGCTGTGGGGCTTCATCATGTTCGTGCTCGTCGCCGGCGCGCTGGCGTCGTCCGCGTATCTCTTTGGACGGCTGCGCCGCGAGGAGGCCGCGCGCGCGGCGCTGGCGACCGAGGTCGCTGCGGTGGGACCACGCTTCGAGCAGTTCAAGTCGGCGGTGCGCGACGTCGGCAAGCAGCTCTCGACGACGGTGTACCAGGAGGTGGATCTTGGCGCCGCGGGGTGGCAACCGATCCAGGGCGGGTTTTACGTGATCGATCTGTCGGTCGTGGCGGCCGCGAAGGGGACACGCATCAGCGGCAAGATCGTCAACCCGACCTCGGTCGTGCACGAGAACGCGCAGTTCTCCGTGCGCATCGACGACCACCGCGGCACGTTCGCGCTCGCGCGCGTCCCGCCCGCCGTCGCGCAGCCGTTCGAGGTGACAATCGCCGACGTCGCCACCACCACCGCGCGCAAAGCGTTCGTCGCCCTCGACAGCTCGACGATCAACTTCGCGAGCACGACGACGCGCAAGCGCGGCCAGACCGAGCCGCCCGACACCGACAAGCTGCTGAAGTAGCTCTTATCCGAGCTCGTATCGCGGGATATCGAGCAGGTCCGCCGGAATCCGCATTCGCGCGGCCTCAGCTTTCGCCCACGTCAGCAGCTCCCGAATGTCGTCCTGCGCGAGGAACGAACTGATTCGACCCCACACACGGGCAAATCTGTATCGAAGGACCGCCTCCTTGACCATGTCCAGCGGGCTGGCGCCATCGATATCTGCGGCATATGCCGCAAATTTTTGCGCGTCCCACGCGCCTCTGGGTTCCGCCTCTGCATCCTTCACCTGCTGATGGATGTCCTTCTGATTGACAATCTCTTTCACGATTGCGTCCAGAAGCTCCACCTTCTTGTCCGGCGCAATATCGAGAGCGGCGAGACTACCTGGGCCCTGTCGTCCTGCGTTTCGCAGGATCTGAGTCCAGAGGAATGGCTGCGTGATCAACTGACGATTCGTTGGAAAGATCGTCTTTGCCCACGACACGAGGTTATCGACGAACTCCCCGCCACAACGCGCCGACACTTGACCGAGCGTCGATCGGAGGAGATTGACGAGCGCATCGGTCCGCTGGTCGTCTCCCAAGCTCTCGTTCGCGTCGATCTGCTCGAATTTGATCCGGTGCTCCTCGGATGCCTGCCGGAGATCGGCGCACGCCCCGGACAGGCCCATTTGCGGCCAGAAGCGCACCGCGCTCTCCAGGCTCAGCAACAGAAACACATTTTCCCACGAGGCGCCGTCCAGGTCGGTTCGAGTCGCACCCAACTGGTCCATCGGTCCCGTCCCTCAAACTAGGGCGCTAAGGCGTTCGCCGGAATCGACGGCCAAAAGGGCGGAATCACGATTGACGGGACCATGCGTAGGACTCTGTAAACAGCGTAGGCGCCTGCTCCCGCCAAGATGCCGTTCCGAACAGTGTTCGATTCGGTCTTCGGTGCCGGCGACGGTGCCGGCATCGTGGCGTACTCCCAAGCATCGGCGGGGAGACCGCCGCCGCAACCACGGGTGTTCCATTCGTCCAGCAGGTCCCTGAGATTCGTCTGCCAGCCTTCGAATTGGTGCTGGTGTCCCTCGATCGACATTTTCCCCTTCAGAGGAAGGTTTTTCTTGTCTTCTCGGAGCTCCTGAGCCCGCTTCGCGAGTAAGTTCCTGCGATCCTGAATCTTGTTCAAGAGATCTTCGCAGTCTCTGCTGCCGCCCATGGGCGGGGGAATGTCGTAAACGCCAGCGTCCGGATCGTCGTTTTCGGCAAGGACGATGTTGGTCCTTCCGCCGCCGCGATCGCTCTCGATTGCCCCCCGGAATTCGCCGACCTCTTCCGCTTCGGCTCCAGTCGCCGCTCCGCCTTGTGCTTCCGCCGCGTACGCCTTCGACACCAAGTTCGAATTCATCCCGGCGATGACGCCTGATGTGACGGCGGCGGTGACGACTCCCAAGAAGAAGTCACCCGCCGACAAGTTGCCGCCCATGACGGCCGTCGTGATTGCGGTGGAGGTTATTTGGGAGAACGCGCCGCCAACCATCGCGGCCCCGACGCCTCCGCCCAGCCCTTCGGTTATGGCACCACCTACCGCGCCGCCGACGAACCCGGCTGCGATGCCTATCGCAGCCGCCCCGATGATCTGGTTCGCGCTGGCACCGGCCATGTACATCGTCGTGGCGGTGTAGCTGATCATGACGATGTAAGCGGCCGCGCACGCCGCCGCCGCGTAGCCACACGCTCCGCTGACCACGACACCGAGCAACACGCCGAAGGCGAACTGGGCTGGGTTGAACTGGCCTCCCGTCGATCCGTAGTACCCGGTCGGGTCCGTGTACCGGAGTGGGTTGTTCAGAACGTAGCTGTATCGGTTGTAGCTCTGCAGGTCGGCGACGAACTGAACGTTCGGATCCGGCGACAGGAAGCGGCCCAATTCAGGGTCGTAGACGCGGCCGTTCATGTTGACGAGACCGACGCCGGGAATGGTCTCGTGGCTGGTGAATTCGCGGTGCCCCGGCAGCAACTGGAACGACGCCGGATCAGCCGGGCGGCCGTCCGGCGATCGCCGTGCGCCCCAAGGATCGTATCCCGCGACCGTGGGCGTGCCGCCGGGCTGTGTCGCGCTCACGACGTGGCCACGGTCGTCGCTCATCGCGGTCACCGATCCGAGGTGATCGAAGTGATTGAAGGACAGCGTCGGCGCGCCCTGGCGCACGACCTTCAGCGCGAATGCGTTGCCGTTGTGGACGCCGGGTGCGTAGAGGAAGTGCGTGTGCTCGGCGACGCCGTCCTTCGTCGTCCGTTCGTAGATGCTCTTGCCGGTCTCGCCCAGGCCAACGTACACGGTCCGGGCTATCGTGCCGCCGTCCGACGTTTCTTGAACGGCGCGGTTCCCGTCGGCGTCGTAGAGGAAGTCGACGCCGTTGGCGCCGCTCTGGATGTGAGCGACTTTGTTCGCGAGGTTGTAGGTGATCTCGCGATTGTTGCCGCTCAGCATGTTGCCGTTCGCGTCGTACTGGAACGGGCTGCCGCCGTCGAACGTGCACACCGCGTGGGGCCCGCCGGTCTGGCAGCCACCGGCCGCGCCGTACGTGTATCCCTTGCCGGCCTTCGTCGTCAGGTTGCCGCGGAGGTCGATCTCGTAGCCCTCGTTGTACTGATCCGAGCCGACGTTGACGGTGGCGCTTCGCAGGCGATTGAGCTTGTCGTAGCCGAAGATCTCCTCGGATGTATCCCCATTGACCTGGTCGGTGCGCAAGCGGCGGCGCAGATTGCCGACCTCGTCGAACTGGTTCGACCAGCGCTGGATGATCGTGTCGCCGTCGGCGTGCGCGACGCTCTGGGCGGCCATCATCCAGCCCGTCGCGAGGTTCCGGTTCGTCGTTGTCTCGACACCGTTCCGCGTGACTTCGGAGGTCACCTGCCCGGCGGCATCACGCGATTTGACCGCCCAGTAGATGGAGGACGTGTCGATCGCGTCGGAGACGTAGTGCAGGAAGCCGAGGCTCGAGTAGTTGTACTGGACTGCGAATCGATCGTTGTCGACCCGAGGGTAGGTCACGACGCTTGGCCGGCCAAGCGTGTCGTAACCGTGGTTCGTCGCGAACGTTTCGCCGTCGACGCAGTCGTACGTGTCCTCCACGTCGCCGAAGTTGTTGTACGTGAACGAGCGCACCGCCCTCTTTTCCCCCGACGGTAGGTCGTACGATGCGTCGCAGGTGCCGCGGAATTTGTCGTCGGGCTCGCTGACCATCGCGGCCACCTTCCCGATGCCCGCGCCCGGCGCGCGATCGTAGGCCCACTTCGTCTCGTTCCCGGTCGCGTCGTCGCGACGACTGAGGATGCGTCCGATCTTGTCGTACGTCATCGAGACGGTTTTCTGGTTGGCGTCCTTCTGGCTCACCAGGTTGCCGTAGATGTCGTACGTATAATCCCACTCGCCCATGTCCGGGTCCTGCACGATCCGGCGCCGCCCGCGGACGTCGTAGTCGAGGTGGGTGTGGTTCGGGCCGTCGAAGGTGTCCGTGAGGTTGCCTTCGGCGTCGTAGATGTAGCTGATGTTCGTCTGCGTCCCGTCGACGAGCGCCTGAACCAGCTGCACCTTGCCGATGACGTTCTTGGTCTCCGTTCGCTGCTGCGCGAAGAGGTTTGCACCGTCCTCGCCGTCGATGTTCTGCATGGTCTGGACGGACGTGCCGAAGTAGTTGAAGCTCTGAATCGACCGACGGTTGACCGTGCTCCCGTCGATCGAGCCGAGATCGCGAACGATTGACGTGACCCGATTGGCCTCGTCAAAAGTGGTCGTCGTCAGGAAAACAGGATCGGCGCTGCCGAGCGTTCGCACGGCCGACACCTGCGACGTGCGCGCCCAGCGGTCGTACGTCGTAGACGGCGCCTCCGAGAACCCACCGTCGAACGTCCGGCCGCGGCCGCCGATTGACCTTCCAAACGCGTCGGCGTAGGCCCAGCTCGCGACGCCGTCGGGCGTACGCGTTCGTACGACGGATCTCGCCTGAGGCAGATCCCACCCGGTGGGAAGGAACCGGTCTGTGATCGTCGTGAGCTCGGCGTTGGGCGTTCCACAGCGCTCGATCTGCTTCGCTTGCCGCCCCAGGGCGTCGTACTCGAAGCAGGTGTGGATGCCGTTCGGCCCGGTCTTCTCGACCAGCGTACCGAACGTGGGGTGGTACGCCGTGTACTCCCTGTGACCTTCCGCGTTTTCCGTCCAGACCGGGAAGCGACCCTTGTCGTACGCGAGCTGCGTGACGTGCCCGCCCGGCGCCGGTGCGTACTGCGTCGGGTCGTAGTTCACCTTGGTCACGCGGTTCGGCGTGCTTCCAAGGTTGATGAGACAGTTCGTGACGCTCCCTGGGCACTCGGTGGTGGTCACGATGTTGCCGAACTCGTCCGGCGTGTACACCGTCTGCATGTCGAGCGACTCGCCCGAGCCCGGTTCCACGCGCGCCGAGCGCAGGAACAGGGCGTCGGTGATCCGGTCGTTCTGGAAGTACCGGTTCCCCGAGAACCCGGTGGACGAGTGAAGGTACGAAAATTCTGTCGTATGCGTGATCCCGTCGTCGCTGGTCACGTTGCTTTCCGACGCCGTCACCGTCCGGGTCGGCTTGCCGTAATGCTTGACCTCGTCGTTGGCGTACGTGTTGGTGATCGTCTTCTGGTGATACGGGCAGGTGCCGGCCGCGCCGCAGGTGTGGTCGTAAAGCTCCGTTCTGACGGTGGTCGTGACCGGGTTGGCCTCGGTGTCGTAGGTGTACGAGGTCGTCCTGTACATCTGGCGCGAGCTCGAGTGGGCCGCGACGTCGCCGTCGTAGAGGTACGTGATGTCGACG
>DATMZL010001138.1:0-8439 GCA_035607075.1 Polyangia bacterium | reverse complement strand
ACGCCGTACGGCGGAACCTCGACATGGTCTACGTCGTCGAGAACAACGGCGTCTACGGGCTGACCAAGGGTCAGTTCTCGGCGTCGGCCGACGTCGGGTCGAAGAGCAAGCGCGGCGAGGCGAACCGGTTCGCGCCCATCGATCCCTGCGCGCTGGCGCTGGATCTCGGGGCGACGTTCGTCGCGCGCAGCTTCTCGGGCGACAAGGCGCAGCTGGTCCCGATCCTGAAGGCCGCGCTGTCGCACAAGGGCTTCGCGCTGATCGACGTCATCTCGCCCTGCGTGACCTTCAACGATCACGAGGGCTCGACGAAGAGCTATCTGCACACGCGCAAACACCTGCTCAAGGTCGTGCAGGCCGACTTCGTGCCGCCCGCGCAGGAGATCACGGCGCAGTACGAGGAGGGCACGACGATCACGGTGACGCTGCACGATGGCAGCACCGTGCGCCTGCGCAAGCTGTCGCCCGAGTACGATCCCTCGGATCGCGCGCGCGCCACCGAGCTGCTGGAGCACCACCGCCTGCGCGGCGAGGTCGCCACCGGCCTGCTCTTCGTCGAGAAGCGCGCCGCCGACATGCACGACATCAGCGGAACGACCGACGTGCCCCTGTGCAAGGTTCCGTACGAGAAGCTCTGCCCGGGCAAGGCGGAGCTGGACAAGCTGCAGCAAGCGTTCCGGTGATCCGGTCCCCTCGCCGCGCGAAGCGGCGGCGTGGCGGCGTGGCGGTGTGGAAAGAGGGTTAGGGTGAGGGGCCGCTTGCGTGCGGAGACCGGGCCGGCGCCGCTGGCGACTCGCGACGGTAATCGATCGGGCCGCCGCCACGCCGCCAGCCGACGGAAGCAAGCCACGTGCGCGGCGCCATCACCGGGGACGCCCCTGCGGGTGGCGCCTTCCCCGACGACCAGCCATCGAACCACCGCCCCGAGCTGCGCGGGTCGATTCCGGGCGCGGCGCGCAGGTGCTTGCGGAAATTCAAGAGCACGTAGACAAGAGCCAAGCGGACTTCGCGCGGCGTTCGCAGGGGATGGGCGTGATAACGCTCGGCCCAGACGGAGCCACGACGTTCGAGAGCGCGATTGATGGCGCGCGCACACCGGACGCCGAGCCCCTGCAGACCGCGCGCGAGATCGCGGCCGCGATCGGCTTCGACGATGAGGTGCAGATGGTCCGATTGGATCGAGAAGTGAATGACTCGGAAGGAGTGACCACTCGACGCGGCAAGCGCCCGAAACAGATGTGGGGACATTTTTTCAGAACGAAACGAGACCGGCGTCGGAACAGCACGAAGTGTGGCGTGAACGGGATTGCGTGGGTCGTGATCGGGTCGCGATCTGTGCGGTGCACCAGGCCGCGCGCGTGTTGGCTTCCGTCCGGCGCCCGGCCGCCGGCCGCCCCATGTCGGGGGGACGGGTAACTCTAGTTGCCGCGGACGTCGTGCCATTTCGCATTGGACGTTGTCGGGTCGTTCGAACGCCGGTTGCGTGCCGGGCGCACAAAGTTGATTGGGCAGAGATCACCCTCCTGTTCTCTGCCCAATCAAGCTGACCCGATTGATTGTCGGGAACGCATCGCCATATTCGAGACGACAGGAGTCGAGATGACGGTTGGAGAAGGCGGCCCCAACAGTGGATTGACCGCGGACCAGCTCGCCCTCTTGCGCGGGCGCCTGGAGCAGCTGCGCGCGGAGTTGCGCACGCGCCTGGAGCGCGACCAGGCCGTGGCGCGCGAGGCGGAGCCGGAGGTCGAGCCGCTCGACGCCGCGGAGCAGACGCGCGAGCAGAACGACGCCATCCTGCGCGCGGATCGCGATCGGGCGCAACTGCGCGAGGTCGACGGCGCCCTGCGCCGGATGGACGCCGGTACCTACGGCGTCAGCGAGATCTCCGGCGAGCCGATCAACTTCGAGCGTCTGCGCGCCGTGCCCTGGGCGCGCTACGACAGCGACGAGGATCCGCGGCGCTAGCCGCCCCCGCGCGAAGCGACTAGATCTTCCCCCGATAGCTGCTCTCGGGCGGCTCCGCCGGGCCGGCGGAGGCGATGTCGTCGACAAGGATGCGATCGTGGTCGCGAAACACGGCCCACTCGCCGTCGGGGTTCGTCTCGACAGCGCGCGTCTCGTCGACGAAGTGACGTCCGCCTTTCAACGTCACCGAGACGCGGCGGTGCAGCCGCGCGGACTCCTCCAGCACGTCGATCACGTCGCAGCGGTCGATGATGTGGGTCATGCGTCCAACTGTGGCGACAGCGCGTCGCCCGGAAAGGTGCAGGCCCCCGATTCGGAGCGGCACCCGTCGTGGCGACCCCTGATTCCGCGGGCTGCTCTAGCGGCGACCGCGCGCGTGCTCATGCTTGCGGCATGGCATCGACCCGAAAGCTCCCGCGCAACGAGTGGAAGGATTACTTCGACCGCTTCAGCCGCACCTATCTGAAGGACGAACAGTCCGGCGCCGCGACCGTCGAAGTGATGTCGCCGACGCTGGGCGACCAGTTCGAGGTGTCGTCGGTCCGTCTCCTTGGATTGGACTACGACCCGAAGGGCTCGACCTTCGAGGTGCTGCTGGAGAACGTCGATCACCTGGTCTTCGATCCGACCGAGATCTGGATCTACGAGGGCGAGCCCGGCTTCGTGTCGACCATCGAGGTCGTCCAGGCCGACGGCACCAAGCAGATCATCTACGTTCGGACCAGCGGTCCGGTTGCCCCGCGCCCAGGCACCGCCTCGCCGGGCGCTGGCGCCGCCGCCCGCCGTTAGTCGCTCCGCGCCGCAGGCGCGGTGTGCGACTATTGTTTTTTCAGGTAGCCGCGATCCCGCGCTACGCGCGGGGGCGGCTAGAGACCCTGGTCGAGCAGCGCCAGGTTCGTCCTCACCGATTCGAGGCCCCAGATCTCCTTCGCGTACTGGCGGATCGTGGCGTCGCTGGAGAACCGGCTCGCGCCCACGACGTTGCGGAGGGCCATCTTCGACCACGCGGCGGGCGCGGCGTACGCCGCGGCGGCCCAAGCTTCGGTCTGCACGTACGCCTCGAAGTCGGCGCACACCATGTACGGATCGTCCCAGCGCAGGCTGTCGACGATCGGCCGGTAGCGATCGCGATCGCCGAGGCTGAAGAACCCCGACCCGATCAGCGATAGCACCTCCTCCAGCACGGGGTTGCCGGCGATGAAGTCGGCCGGGCGGTAGCCGCCCGCGCGCTTCGCGGCGACCTCGCCGGCGGTCAGGCCGAACAGGAAGAAGTTGTCGGGGCCGACCGCGTCGCGGATCTCGACGTTGGCGCCGTCCAGCGTGCCGATCGTCAGCGCGCCGTTCAGCGCGAACTTCATGTTGCTGGTCCCTGACGCCTCCTTGCCCGCCGTCGAGATCTGCACCGACAGATCGGCGGCCGGGATGATCGCCTGCGCCAGCGAGACGCCGTAGTTCGGGATGAACGCGACCGCCAGCTTGCCCTGCACGGCCGGATCGCCGTTGATGACGGCGGCGACGTCGTTGATGAGGCGGATGTGCAGCTTCGCCATCTGATAGCCGGGCGCGGCCTTGCCCGCGAACAGATAGGCCCGCGGAACGCCGGCGCCGTCCGGGTCGCGCTTGACCGCCAGGTAGTGCGCGATGATCTGCAGACAGGCGAGCAGCTGGCGCTTGTATTCGTGAATGCGCTTCACCTGGATGACGAACATCGCGTCGGCGGAGAGGTTCACGCCCGCGCGGTGCCGCACCAGCTCCGTCGCGTCGCGCTTGTTGGCCTGCTTGACCGCGTGCAGGGCGTCGAGGAAGTCCTCGTCGTCAACGAACGCTTCGAGCGCCCGTAGACGCGCGAGCTCGGGCAGATCGATCCAGCTGGCGCCGATGCGGCTCGAGAGCAGGCGGGTGAGGCGCGGGTTCGCGTGCAGCAGCCAGCGCCGCGGCGTCACGCCGTTTGTCTTGTTGTTGAACCGTTCCGGCCACAGCTCGTGGAAGTCGGGGAGCAGGTCGGTCTTGATCAGCTCGGAGTGCATCGCCGCGACGCCGTTGACGCTGTGGGCGGCGACGGTCGCGAGGTGCGCCATCCGCACCTGCCGGCGCGGTCCCTCCTCGATGATCGAGACGCGCGCCAGCCGATCGCCCTGTCCCGGCCAGCGGAGCTGCGCCTGCCAGAGAAAGCGCTGGTTGATTTCGTAGATGATCTGCAGGTGGCGCGGCAACAGGCGCTCGAACAGCGCCACCGGCCACCGTTCCAACGCCTCGGGCAACAGCGTGTGGTTCGTGTACGCGATGGTCTTCTCGACGATCGCCCAGGCCGCGTTCCATTCCAGGCCCTCCTCGTCGACAAGCACGCGCATCAGCTCGGCGACAGCGATCGACGGGTGCGTGTCGTTCAGCTGGATCGCGAACTTGTCCGGGAACAGCGCGAAGTCCGCGTGCAGCCGCTTGAAGCGCCGGACCATGTCCGCGATCGAGCAGGCGACGAAGAAATACTGTTGCTTGAGCCGCAGCTCCTTGCCCTCGTCGCTCTGATCGTTCGGATAAAGCACCTTGGAGATGTTCTCGGTGTCGATCTTCTCTTGCACCGCGCGCCGGTAGTCGCCCTCGTTGAAGAACTGCAGGTCGAAGTCGCGTGTCGCGCGCGCCGCCCACAAGCGCAGCGTGTTCGCCGTGTCGGTCCGGTGCCCGACGATGAACGAATCGTAGGGCAGGCCGATCACGGCGCGCGTGTCGACCCAGTCGGCGCGCAGGCGCCCGTCCCGATCGTGCTGGAACACCACGTGGCCGCCGAAGCGTACGGTCTGCGCGTCCTCGTGGCGCGGCAGCTCCCAGGCGTTGCCGAGGTGCAGCCAGTTATCGTGCTGCTCCACCTGGCGGCCGCCGTCGATGCGCTGCTCGAACATCCCGAAGTCGTAGCGGATGCCGTAGCCGATCGCGGGCAGCTGCAGCGTCGCCAGCGAATCCATGAAGCACGCGGCGAGCCGTCCCAGACCGCCGTTGCCCAGCCCCGGATCGCCCTCGCATTCGAGGATCTCGCCCAGGTCGAAGCCGTAGTCCGCCGCCAGCGCGACCGCCGCGTGGTGCAGATCCATGTTCATCAGGCACAGACCCAGGCTGCGCCCGGTCAGGAACTCCGACGACAGGTAGCAGACGCGCTTCACGTCGCGCACGACGTGCGTGCGCTGCGTGGCCAGCCAGCGGTGAACCAGCCGATCGCGAACCGTGTGCGCGAACGCGTGATAGAAGTCGAGCGCGGACGCGTCGCGGATCTCCTTCGCGCACGTGTGCACGACGTGCTCGACGACCGCCGCGCGAAAATCGGCGTCGGCGAGGCTGGAACGGCGGCTCGGGATCGGGGAGCTGGGCGTCTTCGATGTCGCGGCCGGAACTGCCTCGAGCGCTTCGCTCTCGCTCTCGTTCGTGCCGCGAGACCGAACGGAGACCGTCATGCGAGCATGACAACACGTCGCAGGCGACGCCGGCGTTTCCAGCGTGTCTGGTCTTTGTTAACGACTCTCGCAGCCGGTCGATCGCGTCGGAATCAGGCGGGCGGCGACGATGCCGACGATCATCGCCGCCACGAACGCGAACGCGGTCCGTGCGCCGGAGCCCAGCGAGACGATCGCGGGGCCCGGGCAATACCCCGACAGGCCCCAGCCGACACCGAAGATCGCCGCGCCCACGATCAGGGAACGGTCGATCCGGTTGTTGCGCGGCGGCAGCAGGCGCGCGCCGCGGCCGCCGCTCAGACGGGCGAGGAGCGCGAGCAGCGCCGCGTGGACGCCGACAGCGCCCGCCATCACGGCGATCAGACGCGGGTTCCAGTGGCCCGAGAAGTCGAGGAAGCCGATCACGTTGCGGGGATCGGTCATCCCCGAGACGACCAGGCCGACGCCGAACAGCCCGCCGGCAACCAGGGCGCCCACCGTGCGACGGTTCATGGCGTCACCCCCGCCGCGAAGAGGTGGCTCGCGATCGCCACGGTCGCCGCGCCGGCGGCGATGAACGTCGCGGTCGCCACCAGCGACGCGCGCGAGAACCGCGAGATGCCGCAGACACCGTGGCCGGAGGTGCAGCCGCCGCCCAGGCGCGTACCGAACCCCACCAGCAGCCCCGCGACGATCAGCACGGGCGTGCGGTACGGCGGGGCGCCGGCGGGACCGGCGACGACGGTCGCGATCAACCCGGCGCCGATCAAGCCCGCCAGGAACGCGATCCGCTCGCCGCGGACCGCCCGCTCGCCCAGCGCGCCGGCGAGGATCCCGCTGATACCCGCGACCCGGCCGGTCGCGAGGAGGTACACGGTCGCGGCGAGGCCGATGAGCGCGCCGCCGAGAAGTCCCGTCCACATCGGGATGCTTGTCTACCATAAAAGACAGATGTCTCCATTGAAAAGTTCCGAAAATGGCCCGGCAGCCGGGTCGATACTCCCCGCGTGGCATCGCGCGGGCAGAGCTTCGGGCGTCGAGGCGTCTGGCTCAGCTGCGCGGTCCTCGCCTGCGCGCGCGTCGGCTCGATGACAGCCGCCGACGGCGCCGCGGCCGATCGCTCCGGGCCCGATCTCCCCGGCGTGACGCCCGATGGGCTGTCGCTGGCGGACGGGTTCGCGGGTCGCGATCTGGATCCCCGCGCCGGCGAGGTGTACGCGCACAGCGCGTTGACGCTCTACAAGTTCAACCCGATCGCCGGCGACTTCGCCACCGTCGGCGACTTCAGCTGCCTGCTGGGGACCGACGGGGTCGCGGAGATGCTCGACATCGCCATCGATCGCGCGGGGAACATGGTCGGGACCGCCGCGATGTCGGAGCACGCCACGATCGCCGGACGGCTGGTCACGATCGACAAGACGACCGCCGCGTGCGCGGTGCTGAAGACCGGGTCGTATCCGAATTCGCTCGCGTTCGTCCCGGTGGGGACGGTGCTGCCCGATCGGGAGGCGCTGGTCGGCTACGTGAACGACGCCTACGTGATGATCAACCCCGACAGCGGGACGGTGTCGAGCATCGGCAACCTCAACATGCTCGGCGCCACCAGCCTTTGGATATCGAGCGGCGACATCGTCTCGATCGTGAACGGCGGCACCTACGTCACCATCATCCCGAAGGGGAGCGTGACCGCAGATCCCGCCGGCGATCGCATCGCCGAGGTCGATCCCGCGACGGGCGCCATCAAGCGCGTCATCGGCGCGACCGGCGCGACCGGCCTCTTCGGCCTCGGCTACTGGGGCGGCATCGCCTACGGCTTCAGCAGCACCGGCCTGCTCGTGAAGATCGATCTTGCGACCGGCGCCGGCACGCCCATCCCCATCACCGGCGCCCCCACCGCCGGTTTCTACGGCGCCGGCACGACGACTGTCGCGCCGATCACCGTCGAATAGGCCGGGGCCCCTCACCCTAACCCTCTCCCCGCTTCGCGGGGCGAGGGGACCGGATCTCCGCTGCGCGGGCGAGCTACATCGACGCGCGGATGGCGGGTTCGTCGCCGACGAGGGAGAGGATGCGGGACGACAAGCAGGGGGCGAAGGCGTTTGCGAGGTCCTTGTCGGTCACGTGTGCCAGCTCGTCGGCTTCGGTCGCGAGCGCCTCCAGCGGCACGCCGAGCGTGAACGCCTCGAGGATCTGGCCCGCGGTCTTGAGCCCCGTTTGGTAATCGAGCGCGTCTTCGGCGGCGAGCGCCCAGCGCGCCTGGCTGATCGCGCCCTTCTCGATGCGGCCCTTCGTCAGCCCGTCCAGCTCGGCGTGCAGGACGCGCAGCGCCTCGCGCAGCCGGCGCGTCTCGACGGACATTCCGACGACAAGGTGTGCGCCGCCCGCGGGCAGCGTCGCCACCGCGCCGTCGACCGAATAGGCGGCGCCGGCCTGCTCGCGGATCTGCGTCGACAGGTAGCCGCCCAGCAACTCGGCCAGCATGCGCTGCGCCGCGCGCTCGCGCGCCGTCGCCGGGAACGCGAGCCGGCACGCGAACGTGACCTCGACCTGGCTGGTGACCGGGCGGTGCGTGATCTGCACCGTCTCCTTCACCGGCCGGTTGCTCGGCTGGGGCAGGGGTGGTGCGGTCAAGCGGCCGGCGCCGGCCTGCCCCTGCCAGCTCGCGAACCAGCCTGACGCCAGCCACGACGCGGCCTCGACGTCGATGTCACCGACGATCACGAGAAACCCGTTGCGCGGGTTGTAGAGGTGCGGGAGCCACTGTGGCGCCAGCGACGGATCCAGCGCCATCAGGTCGGCGCCGCGCACCCGGTGGCCGTATGGGTGCTGGGGGTAGAGCGTCGCGAGCAACCGGGCGCCCGCCACCGCGCGCGGTTCGTCGTGCGGTTGAATGTCGTCCGGCGTCGCGACCTGCTGCGCGTGGGCGAGCAATCCCTGCCAGTCGGTGTCCGCGACGATCTTCACGCGATCGGCCAGCGCGTAGAGCGCGTTCGAAAGGCGGCGCCGATCCGTGCGGACGAGATCGGCGGTGAAGCCGCGGCCGTCGACCTTC
>DATMZL010000132.1:0-3649 GCA_035607075.1 Polyangia bacterium | reverse complement strand
TGTCGACCGACGAAGTTTACGGAATACTGCCCGACGGCGCGCCCGCGTTCCCCGAGACCAGCCCGCTCGCGCCGCGCAATCCGTACGCCGCCAGCAAGGCGGCCGCGGACACGTTCGTGATGGCGTTTCATCACACGCACGGAATGGATACGGTGATCGCGCGCTCGTCTAACAACTACGGCCCGCACCAGTTCCCGGAGAAGCTGATCCCGCTGATGATCCTGAACGCGCTCGACGGCCAGCCGCTGCCCGTCTACGGCGACGGCCTGCACGTGCGCGACTGGATCCACGTCGACGATCATTGCGCGGCCGTCGACGCGATCTTGCGGGGCGGCCGCTCCGGCGAGATCTACAACGTCGCCGCCGGCACGGGTCGCACGAACCTGGACGTCGTGCGCGCGATCCTGCGGCTGACCGGGCGCGACGAATCGTTGATCCGGCACGTGCGCGATCGCCCCGGCCACGACCGTCGCTACGCGATGAACGCAGCGAAGATCAGCGACGCCCTCGGCTGGCGGCCGCAGCGCGCGTTCGACGACGGGCTGGCGGCGACCGTCGCGTGGTACCGCGACAACCGCGCCTGGACCGACGGCGTGCGCAGCGGCGCCTACCGCGATTACTACGAACGCCAGTACGGCGCCCGATTGGCGGCGACGCGCCCTGTCGAGTAGCCCCGCCCCGCTGCCCTTCCCTGCCCTGCGCCTACCCGGCGATCTCCTCGGCGACGAACGCGCGCAGCGCGTCCTGCCAGGGCGACAGCGTGTCCAGGCCCAGCGCGCGCAACGCTCGGTTGTCGAGGATCGCGCGCCGCGGGCGCTGCGCCTTCAAGGGAAGCTCGGCGTAGGCGACCGACTGCACGCGTTCTTCGGGCGCGCCCACGAGGCGCGCGGCGAGGCGGGCAAAGTCGGCCCACGTGGTCTCGCCCTGCGCGGTGCAGTGGTAAAGCCCGAAATGCGTCGTCGCCGCGAGCGTGGCCGACACAGCGACCACCTCGCGCACCCAGGTCGGCGACGCGAGCCGATCGCGGTCCGCGCGGATCGTCTCGCCGGCGCGCAGGCGGCGCACGATCGTCGACGGGAAGTTCCGGCCGCCGTGGCCGTACAGGCAGCCCACACGCAGGATGAAGTGGCGCGCGTTGGCCCCCGCGACCCGCGCGTCTCCCGCCGCCTTCGACCTCGCGTAGGCGCCGAGCGGCGACGGCGGATCGCGCTCGTCGTAAGGCTGCGCGCGCGTGCCGTCGAAGACGAAGTCCGTCGAATAATGCACGACCGCCGCACCGACCGCCGCCGCCGCGTCCGCGACGTTCTCCGCTCCGGCGGCGTTGACCGCCTCGGCCAGGACCGGCTCCGTCTCGCACCGATCCACGTCCGTGAACGCCGCCGCGTTGAACACCACCGCCGGCCGGACGCGCGCAATCAGCGCGCGCACCGCGGTCACTTCCACGATGTCGCATTCGGCGCGCAGGGGCGCCGCCGCGATCGTCCAGCCCGCGCGCTCCAGCGCGGGCACCAGCGCGCTGCCCAGCGTGCCGCGCGCGCCGAACACGACCGCGACCGGCGCCGCGCCCATGGTCTACGAGCTCGGCGCCCGCCCGGCGAGCGACGTGCGCACGTCTTCCTCGTCGGCCTTGACCATCATCTCGATCAGGCCCTTGAAGCTGACCTTCGGCTTCCAGCCCAGCACGCGCATCGCCTTGCTCGGATCCCCGTGCAGGTGGTCGACCTCGGTCGGGCGGTAGTAACGCGGATCGATCTCGACGTACTTGTGCCAGTCGATCCCCAGCGTGCCGAACGCGACGTCCAGGCACTCTTCGACGCTGTGCGATTCACCCGTCGCGACGACGTAGTCATCCGGCTTGTCCTGCTGGAGCATCAGCCACATCGCCTCGACGTAGTCGCCCGCGAAGCCCCAGTCGCGCTTCGCTTTCAGGTTGCCGAGGTAGAGCTTCTTCTCGAGGCCGTGCTTGATGCGCGCCGCCGTGCGCGTGATCTTGCGCGTCACGAACGGAATCCCGCGCCGCGGCGACTCGTGGTTGAAGAGGATCCCGCAGCAGATGAACATGCCGTACGCCTCGCGGTAGTTCTGCGCCAGCTGGTGCGCGAACACCTTGGCGCACGCGTAGGGGCTGCGCGGCTCGAAGGGCGTCGATTCGCTCTGGGGCGGCTTGGCGCCGCCGAACATCTCGCTGGACGACGCCTGGTAGAAGCGCACCGACTTGTCGAGGCCCGACTCCCGGATCGACTCCAGAATTCGCAGCGTCCCGAGGCCGACCGTGGACGCCGTGTATTCGGGCACGTCGAAGCTGACGCGCACGTGGCTCTGCGCGCCCAGGTTGTAGATCTCGTCGGGCTTCACGGTGCGCAGCACGCGGTTCAATGAGCTCGCGTCGTCGAGATCGCCGTACACCAGCCGCAGCCGATAGTCGGGCACGTGCGGGTCCTGGTAGATGCGGTCCAGACGCTCGGTGTTGAACGAGCTGGAACGCCGGACCATGCCGTAGACCTCGTAGCCTTTTTCCAGCAGCAGCTCTGCCAGGTAGGAACCGTCCTGCCCGGTGACGCCGGTGATGAGGGCCTTCTTCATTTCTTCTCGATCTCCTTTTGATGTTCCTCGAACCAGGCGACGGTCTGGGCGATGCCGCGATCGAACGACGTCCGGGCCTCGAAGCCGAAGCGTTCCTTCGCGCGCGTGACGTCCAGGCGCCGCCGCGGCTGACCGTTCGGCTTGCTGGTGTCCCACACGAACTTGCCCTGGTAGCGGGCGGCCTTCGCGATCTTCTCGGCCAGATCGCGGATCGGGATCTCGATGCCGCTGCCCAGGTTGACCGGATCGCTCGAATCGTACTTCTCCGCCGCGAGCACGATTCCCTCGGCGGCGTCCTCGACGTACAGGAATTCGCGCGTCGGCGAGCCGTCGCCCCACAGCACGACCTCGCTGTCGCCGCGATCGCGCGCGCTGACGAACTTGCGGATCATCGCCGGGATGACGTGCGAGGTGTGCAGGTCGAAGTTGTCGCGCGGCCCGTACAGGTTCACCGGGAACAGCACGATGCTGTTCAGGCCGTACTGCTCGCGGTACCCCAGCGACTGGACCAGCATCATCTTCTTGGCGATGCCATAAGGCGCGTTCGTCTCCTCGGGATAACCGTTCCAGAGATCGTCTTCCTTGAACGGCACGGGCGCGAACTTCGGATAGGCGCAGATGGTGCCGGTGGCGACGAGCTTCGGCACCTTGGCCAGCCGGGACTCCTCGAACATGTGGAGGCCCATCATCGCGTTCTCGAACAGGTAGCGGCCGGGGTTGTCGCGGTTCGCGCCGATGCCCCCAACCTGCGCCGCCAGGTGGATGACAAGGTCGGGCCGCGCGTCGGCGAGCAGGCGCCGCACCGCCGCGCGATCGACGAGGTCATAGTCGCGCGAGCGCGGGACCACCACGCGGGCGCCCTCCCGCTTCACGCGCTCGACAACGAAACTGCCGAGAAACCCGGCGCCGCCGGTGACGACGACCTGCTTGCCTTGCCAGAAGGAGCTCATGGGCGGGGGGAAATTACCACACCGCCCCCCGGCCGCGGCGTGAGGCAGTTCGCAGCTAGGCGCGGCAAAGCCGCGCTACGCCGGAGCCCCTCGCGGGAGGTTCGGAACCCTCTGAG
>DATMZL010000162.1:0-7329 GCA_035607075.1 Polyangia bacterium | reverse complement strand
GGCGCAGGTGAAGGTGCCGTGCGCAATTTCCGTGCAGGTCAGGGTGCTCACTTCTCCTGCCGGGCCGGGGGGTCCTTCGGGTCCCGGTGGGCCGGGGGGTCCTTCCGGTCCGGGCGGCCCAGGAGGTCCTTCTGGCCCCGTCGCGCCCGTGGCCCCGGTCGCTCCTGCTTCGCCAGTTTCACCCTTTTCGCCCGTGTCGCCTTTCGCGCCCTTTTCACCATTTACGCCATCTTTGCCGGGGCTGCCCGCCGCGCCGACTTCGCCACGTTCGCCCCGTTCGCCCGCCGGACCGGTTTCACCTTCTTGACCTTCTTCGCCCTTCGGCCCTTCTGGGCCACGAGGACCCGGCGGCCCGCGCTTTCCCAGATGACCTTCGAGGCCGGTGATGCCAGCCGGTCCAGGTTCCCCGCGACGCCCCTGCTTGCCGGGAACGCCTGGGAGGCCGCGTTCACCGCGTAGATACCGCAGTACCGATTTCACCCCGGCATTGCTTTTGGTGGCCTGCGCCTTCGCATGGGTGGCCTTCTGGTTCGCGCGCGTCGCCGTGTGCTGGGCCTGGGCGATCCCTTCGGACTGGCTTTCGGTGTGGTGGCGCAACAGGAGGCCGAGGACCACGGCGCCGGCGAGGATGCCCGCGACGATCGCGGCGAGGATGAGCTTGGTCTTGGTCGTCAAAGGTGTCCTCCGATGGCGATGATGAAGCCGACGATCACGGAGCCCGCAAGGCCGCCGACGGCACCGAAGAGTGCGACTTTGGCCTTGATCGAGGCGAGATCGTTGGCCTGGCTGTCGAGTTTCTCGTCGATGGTCTTGAGGGTGTTTTCGAGTCGATCGAAACGGGCGTCGCCTTCGTTCATCCTGGCTTCCATCTCTCCCCGCCAGCGTGCTGCCTCTAGCTGCTGGGTCAGGTCGTCTCGATCGGTCGGCTCCACGTTCATCGTCGGGAGCCGAGGTGGTCGAGTCGCCCCTCTCCTAATTTACGACGAGTTCGAGACGAACCAGGCGAATCCGAGGGCAAGCGTGGCGGCGCCGAGAGCGGGCGCGAGGACTTCACCATGCAACGCAGCGATCCCCTCCGCGGCGAACCCGGCCACGAACATGGCCGCGCAGGTCCACCACATCTCAGGCCAATCGTGCCTCACCGACCCTCGCAGGTTCTGGAGTGGTCACCGTGGGCGTTGCCCTCGAAGCGGGGACTGACCGGTCGCGCGCGACCGGAGTCCTCGGCATCGACCATGTAGCGGTGCGGCCCCCGACCAAGCTCGGAACGTGCATCGATCGTGACGCGGCGCCCGTCGGGGAGCCTGACGGTCCGGACCTCTTCACCACACGCTGGACACTGCATGGAGGACAGCCTACGCCCCCGGCGCGACCGAAGCCACGCCGGGGGCTCGCGTCTATGTCGGAATTTAGGCCGTCGGCGGCGCGGCCGGAGGCGGAGCGTGCGGCGCCGCCGGTGCGCCCTCGGCAGGTGACGTAGGCGCTGATGGCGCGGTGGGGAGGCGTTCTTCGATCGTCGAAAGGATGTGGTCGAGTTGTTCTTCGTCGAGGCCGGTGGTTTTGCTGATCTCGTAGACGCCTCGGTTGTGGACCCACTTGTAGATCACCGCCGCGATGCTGCCGACGATGCCGAACAGGTAGGCCGCGGTGGCGGCCGGCGAGAGGTCGTAGTTGAACCACTGCTTGGCCTTGATCGCGATGAAGCTCGCCGCGAGCAGGATCAGCGGGGTGAGCAGAAACGTCACCCACCGCGATATGTTCGACTCTGGGTTTGGCACTTCACTTTCCTTTCGTGTGATGTTTCTCGGGACGGTGCGGATTTCGCGGATGCAGTGGGTGAAGCATCATCCATGCCTCTGCATGTCGCCGGTTACTAAGTCCTTGCACGACCACGCCGCCGGCGTGATCGTAGTCGAGCATCAGGCGTGCGGCGGCCGCAATCCTGCCTTCGTTGATCAGCCTGAGCAGCTTGCCATCCAGGACGCCTGGCCCGAGGTTGAAGACGAAGCTGATCAGCGCCATGCGCTGACGCACCGTGAGGGGATGGTGGACCTTCTGGGCCACCGCGGCGGCAGCCCAGCCGATGTCGTGGTTGAGCACTCGTAGGGCGTGCTCGTGACTCCAGTGCTGGCCGACCAGCGACGCTGGCCCCGTGTGACCGAAGCCGATCGTCGGCACCGGCGGCTGGGCGATCGTGTCCCACTCCCCGATCGGGAGGAAGCCCTCCCACTTCGCCACGAACTTCGCCGCCCACGCGCGGTCCCAATGGTGCCGATGCGTCTCCCGACGATCGAGCGTGAGGAGGGTCAGCTCCTTGCCGCGGTCAGGCCCGAAGCGCGGGAGAAAGGTGACGCCGCCGCCGTGCGCCTCGTCGATTTCGAACGTCGTGGGGCTCATCGCGACACCAGGTCGAACGCGCGGTAGCGGACTTCCGTTCCGGGGCCGAACTGGTCGAAGGTGCCCTTGCGGAAGGTCGGCGTCCCGTGCTGCCAGATGTTCGGGCCGTTGCCGATCGACATCCCGACGTGGAAGCCGGCGCCGGAGCCGAAGACCACGGCGACGCCGGTGTGCGTTTCGGCGTAGCGGCGGCTGACCGGGCGGCCTTTTTCGAGGATCGAGCCCGTGAAGCGGATCGGGTCGCCGCTAAGCGGGTCGCGGAGCCCGCAGGCGGCAAAGAGTTCGCAATACCACCACGAGCAGTCGGAGCGATCGGCGTCGGCCGGGACGTTGGTGAGCGCCCAGCCATGCTGGTAGGCGCCCCCCTCCAGGTAGTGCAGCCGAGCCGTCTTGTGGGCGTAGCGGCAGGCGTAGAGCAGCCGCTCGGTGGGCGAGCCGCCCTCGATCGTGAAGTGGAAGCCGCCGTCGCGGTGCTTGTGCTCGACGACGTGCGGATGATGGGCGACGCGCTCCCGCCGCACGACTTCCTTGACCTGGTGCTCGCGTTTGCGGACGATCCGCTTCCACTCATTGCGGATGCGGCGCGTCGGCGCGTGCTCCTCGTGGTGCTGAGCTTCGCGAAGTCGCCGGCGAGCCTCGTGCTCGCTCAGCCGGTGTCGATGATGGTGTCGTGGCGCGGCTACGCCGCCGTTCTTGCTCATCGGTTCTTACCTAATTTACGAGCGGCCCGCGGCCTGTCGCAGTTTCTCGATCTCCTCGCCGAGCACCAGAAGGTCGTCGAGGTTGAGCCTGACCTCCCCGCTCTCGTCGATCGCCGCCGCGATCGTGCGCTTTCCTTTCGCGCCGCGCTCGCGGTGAAGGCCGCGGAAGAGATGCTTCGCCCGCTTCTTGCGGTCAGCGTGTGCTTTGCGCCGCGCTTTCTCCTGATCGATGACGACTCGGCCAGCCTTCTTCGCCGTCTCGCCGTGTTTTTTCTCGTAGTACGCATCTCCGACCTCGATGCCGAGCTTCGTCAGGCGCCACGTGTAGGAGGTGGACGAGGGTGACCTCGGGACCGCCTCGACGAGGCCGCGGCGCTCGCAGGCTTCACGGGTCCCGAGCGGAACGCCGACCCGTGAGAAAGTTCCCTCCGGAAGGGTCGGGGCATACTCGGAGCCCAGCTTGCCGTTCCACCCCTTGCGGTAGGCCACAAAGACCGCCTGCGCGAGAACCGATTTCTGGGTCAGCGTTGGCGCGTCGGGGTCCTTTTTCTGGGTCATGGTGAATCCTCCCGGTCCAATCGTGTTTTTTCCCGGTCTGCCTCTACACACAGCATCCCGAAGGCGAGCAGCACATCAAGGGCCATCTCGTCAAAGCGGCTGTCATCTTTCCGCGCATTGCGGAGTCGGAGAAGCTTCTCGGCCAGCCATTCCTCTGCGCTTTCGGCCGGAAAGATTTCCAGCGCTTCCCAGGCGCCTTTGAAGGTTTGGTGGCTCGCCAGACGACGCGCCGCCGCGGTGTACCCCGGCAGAGCGTTGAAGTTCTCGTCTGAGTAGGGCTGTCTCGACATCGAATAGTGCCGCCTCGCCATCACACATCTATTCGGATGGGCATGAGCAATCCCTTTGCGTCGTCGCGACCTTCACCTATCGGCACGACGCGGACCTGCTTGAGGTTCACCTTGTCGAATGAGAGCTTCACCCGCTTACAACCCATCGAGCGCGCAAGCTTGGCGAGAAGGTCGGTGTCCAGGCCGATCTCGTATGGCTTCGGGTCGGTGTCCGCAAGGCTCTCGAAGGACGGAAGGACGTGCGGCTGCGCCGGAAACCCATCCTGCGGTTCGCTGGGCCACTCGGGCGGCGGGTGATAGGTGACATCGTCCACGGTGACTGACCCGTCCGGCTCGAAAATGCCTATACAGGAGATGCTGTCTCCCTCCAGCGCCTTCATCGCTTTCGGTGGGAGCGGTATCGCCTCGACAGCCGCGACGCGCTCGCGGAGCGACGCCTCCCGTTCGATCGTCACTACGACGCTTGAAAAGATGTGCGAATTGGTCGCCTGGAGGTACCATTTCTGGTCCTCCTCCGTCGGCCTGAGCCAGCACGTCTCCAGCAGGACCCGGCCTTCGCGACGAAGCGTCGTCGCATGGGACATCTTCATCCCCCTCGGCCAGATCAGCAGTGGTTTCTCCTTCTTCACGTGATCTCCTCGTTCTCGCCGGTGACGATCAGGTGCCTCCATTCGAGCGTGATGCCCTCATCGCGGGCGTGCTCGACCACACCGCGATTGCGTAGGAAGCTCTCCATCGTGTCCTTCATCGCCGGCGTCGTCGCGATGAACTGCTGCATGGCGCCCTGTACACGATGCCCGTACACACCCTCACCGCCGTTGGTGTGGGTGGCTACGAGCGCCCAGCACTCCGTGATCTCCGTGTCGGGCTCCGGCGGCTGGCCTATCAGGATGTGATCAGTCATCAGCCTTCAATTTCTCGTAGGCGGCAGGCGTCAGCACCACGGCCTGCGGCTGGCCGTTCTTCACCACGACGAGCTTGTCGCTTTCCCCGCGCTCCAGCCGGTCGAGCCAATGGGTCAACCCACGTCGGAAGGCGGTGATCGAGAGGGTGGCGGCGCCGTCGATGTTCATGGATTGACCAGTTCGTTCCATCGCTTCGCGTGCTCGACGGCTTTCTCGGGCAGCCCGCGGCCGAGCGCGGATGCCATCTCGCCACCTGCCTCGACCAGCTCGGCGAACTTGTCGATGGTGTGCAGGGCGAGTGACTCCGGTAACACGCACGCTCTGTTGGAGGGGAACTGCTGCGACATCGCCATCAGGATTCCTTCCACGCCTTCCGGACCGAGATCGTCCGGCACGGTGATGATCACCGTCTGGCCCTCCTGTATGTCGATCGCGGCGAGCTTCCCTATGACTGCTGCGACGACCCCGTCGCGCGCGGCTCGCAGCTCAGCGGCCACCGGCGGCGGTACGCGGAAGTCGAGCCCGACACAGGTCACGATCTCCTGTGACTCCGGGTCCGCGGGCAACGCCCGGTCGCCTTCTGCTTCGATCACGCCGACGGCGATCGGAGGGATGGGCGTCTGGTGGATCGTGACCTCGATGTCACCGCCCTCGACCAGCACCGCCAGCTCCTCGGAGTTGGGACGCCAGTGAGAGGAGAAGCCGCCTTCGACCTCATATCCACTCAAGTCGCCGATCTCCGGCGTTGGCCCGTGGTAGGTCTTGTTGTGGTGACTGCGTTTCACGGGCTCCATTCGGGCTCGATCCCCCTTCGTTGCATTGCGGACTTCAAGATGTCGAACGCCTCGATATCAACCTCGTCGAAGCGGTGTTCGCGACCCAGCAGAGAGTGCAATCGCTGGGCGCCTTTCTCGGAGACGGCGAGGTTGACGTACCGTTCGAGTTCGTCCTCGCGGCGACTGGCGACGCGACCCAGCCGCCGCGAGGAAAGGATGATCTCGGCCACCGTGTAGCGGGGCGCGCCCGTCGTCCAGTCGATGCCGACGACGATCGCCGGTCCGCGGCGCGGACAGTCCCACACATACTCGTTGACCTCGAACGCCATCAGACGACGGTGCTCACTTTCAGTGCTCCCTCGAAGGCCCGCAGGCGCCGCTCGCGACGGGAGCCGAGGGGAAAGCCCTCGGGACGCGCGCCGGGGGCGTGATCCTGATTGACCTCCTGCTGCCATCCCTTGTCCAGGTGGTTGAGGTCGAGGTAGGAGAGATAGCCGCCGGGAGCGATTTCGAACGGTTCCGTGACATGACCGCCGAAGGACAGCGGCATCCCCTTCCCGGCGTGCTGCGGATCGAAGAACTGCGGCAGCACGAAGTCGGACAGCTTCACGCCGTCGATCAGGATGCCGAACTCGTCAGCCTCGACCGCGTCGGAAGTCTCGTAGGCGTAGAGGCGCCCGGTCCGCGGATCGATCACCGTGAGGTTGATGAACGGGTCCCCGCACATCTCCAGCGTCTCGTGGCCGATCGTGACGGACGTGAGCGCGCCGACTTCGATGTCAGTCTTTGCGAATACCTTGCCGACCGGATAGCCGTGCGGAGTGAGATCGTGGTAACCGAGAGCACCAGCCTGGTCTGAGTTGTCGAAGATGCCCATCCAGCACTTGTCGGCTGACGGTTTGTGACCTTGCGGGATAACCACCAGCTCGGCGGTGATGCCCCACGTAGGACGGAAGTCCTGGTAGACCTGTTTTTGCAGCGCCGCTACGACCTGTTCAAGGTCGGAGTGCGCGTACACGCTTGACTCGTTGACGAATTGAATCTGGATCAGCTTACTCATCTATCTCGGCCCCGTTTCGGATGTCGAAGTCAACTTTCTGTGGGAACAGCGTCAGGACGATCTTTGGGTTATCGACTGCGTCCGCGTGCCATTCGATCTTTTGGATGCCCTCCACCAGCTCCCCGTCCTCGGTGGTGACCCTCTGCCCCTTTGCGTCACCAGGGCGCATCTCGACACGCAGTTTCATCGGTTCTCTTCCTCTTTCAGTTTTTTGACCCTGGCTTTGGCGTTCTCGATGATCGTCGCCAGCGGCACCCTTCCTACCATCGCGTAGTCGGCGATGACGCGCTCCAGGATTTTGTCCGGGTGGTTTTCAGGGTGGTCAGGATGCTGCTTGGCGAAGCTCTCATTGCGACGGCCCCAATAGACCTCCGCGATCCGGTAGATGCGCTCCAATGGTGAAAAGGCTGCCGTGATCTCCGGCTTGTTCACAGGTCGCCAGCTTTTTCGGCGTCGAGCCGGCGTTCTGCATCCTCGGCTTCGCCGTCGCGCTGTTTTTCCAGCTCGTCGCGTTCATCCTCCGGTTCCTCGCAGGCCACGTAGCGACGGTGGTTCAGCTCGGCATCCGCGGCAGCATAGATCGCACAGCAGCGAGCATAAGAACAGGCGCCCACGAGCTGCTGCATGTCGTCGATTAGCGCG
>DATMZL010000167.1:0-2284 GCA_035607075.1 Polyangia bacterium | reverse complement strand
CGGCACCTTCGAGGGCGCGCAGATCACCGCGGGCGCCAACATCATCACCGGCAACGGCCGCGGCCTGCAGCTCGTGGGCGGCGGCAACATCGTCGACGGCAGCTTTTACGGTACGCAGATCGCCGGCGGCATCAACACCGTCAGCGGCACGCAGCAGGGGCTTCAGCTCGCGGGTGGGGCCAACTGGGCGGGCGACGGGCAGGGCGTGCAGATCGCCGGCGGAATCAACATCGCGAAGACCTTCAGCGGGTTTCAGCTGGCCCCGTTCAACTACGCGACGACCGCGAACGGCTTTCAATTCGGCGTCGTCAACATGTCCGGCGACGGCCGCGGATTCAAGTTCGGCGTCATCAACGTCGCGAAGCACGAGGACGGCGAATCGTTCGCGCTGATCAACATCGTCGGCAACGGCATCCACGACGTGTCGCTGTTCGCGACGGACGTGATGGTGACGAACATCGGTATCAAGCTCGGCGGCCGCCACCTTTACACCAACCTGATCGCTGGCTACCAGGGCGGCGACGACCTGGCGCCGGGGACCGAGCATTTCTCGACGGGGACCAAGCGTTTCGCCACCGGCTACGGCATCGGCTGGCGGTTTCCTGTCGAACGCGGGCCGCTCGCCTTCGCGGAGCTGGAAGCGGACTGGCTGGAGATCCGCCCGGTCTGGCACTGGATCGAAAACGCGCCGGCGGTGTCGTCGCTGCGCCTGCAGGCGGGGTTGAAGCTCGCGCCGTACGTGACGCTGCTCGGCGGCGCGGGCGTCAACGTCGCGGTGGCGACGGGCGGACGCGACGTCGACCTGGGACACGGGCCGCAGTCGGTCCAGCACAGCGGTGACACGACGGTCCGGATCTATCCCGGTCTGATGCTGGGCCTGCAGATCTGATTGATTGCGCCGGCTGGCCCTTGTCGGTGCTCGCCGCGTTGCGAACCTCAATAACGCGGAGAGAAGGGTCGTTCCATGATGCGGTTAGGGTTGAAGGGGTTGGCCGTCGGGTTGGCCGGCGGTCTGTTGCTGGTGTTCGTGGGCTGCGGTGACCTGGACGAAAGCGATCCGGGGACAGCCGGCGGTGACACGACGCAGAGGAGCGAGCTGTTGCGCAGGCGAAGGCCGCCAGCGCCGCAGCCGCCGCCAACCACAGGCGGTGGGGGCAGTACGGGCAGCACGTTGACCACCGAGCAGGTGATCAAAGCGGCGCAGACGCCCGACGGCGCGGCGATCCCGCAGCCGTCCGGGCCGAACCACACCTGCCCGGAGGTCGTCGTCCGGCTGGGCTTCTGGTCGTGCCCGACGATCGGAGACACCTGCGCGTCGGGCGGACGCAGCTGCGTCTGCAGCCGCACCGACGGCGAGGGTCAGTTCCCGTCCTGGATTTGCAACTGACGGGCTAACCAGCAACCAGCGCCGCGGCCGCGCGCAGATCGGCGACGAACGCGCCGAGCTCGCGCGCCCGCGTTTCGCTGTCGCGCGCCCGCAGAATCGACGACGGGTGCACGGTCGGCACGACGCGCGCGTCGAACGACGACGGCACCGCCTGGCCGCGATGCTGCGTGACACGGAAACCGCCGCCCAGCAGCGACTGCGCGGCGGTCGCGCCCAGGCAGACGATGACCTGCGGCCGGACCGCGTCGATCTCGGCCAGCAGCCAGGGCCGGCACGCGGCGATCTCGCGCGCGTTGGGCTTCTGGTGGATGCGGCGCTTGCCGCGCTCGCCGGAAACGACCCACTTGAAGTGCTTCACGGCGTTCGTGACGTAGGCGTCGCGCCGATCGATCCCCGCCGAGGCCAGCGCGGCCGACAGGAGACGCCCGGCCGGACCGACGAACGGATGGCCTTCCCGGTCTTCCTGATCGCCGGGCTGCTCACCCACCAGGAAGAGCGGGGCGTGCGCGGCGCCCTCGCCGAAGACCGTCTGGGTCGCGCGCTCCCACAGCGGACACGCCTGACACCCGTGCGCCGCCGCCGCGAGCACCGGCAGCGTGTGCGCCGCCGGGACGACGGCCGCGTCGGTCCCGGTCATGCGCGCCCGTACAGCTTGCGCAGCTCCTGCTTCGCGCGCATCAGCGTCTTGCGATCGCGCGCGGGCAGCTTTTTACCGGCGCGGTTCACGTAGAACGTCAGCATCGACATCGCCGAGCGGAACGGCTCCGACTTGCGGCGCTTGCTCGCCTCAGCCGAACGGGCCAGCGACCGCGCCATCGCGCGCGCGCTGCGCATACGGAAAACCCCCGATTCCAGGTCCAGCGCGTTGCTGGTCCGGGTTACCCGTTGCGACCAGCG
>DATMZL010000169.1:0-8140 GCA_035607075.1 Polyangia bacterium | reverse complement strand
GAGAAGATGATGGCGCCGGCGTCGCGTTCGGCGGAGGGGGCGGCGGCGCGGGCGCGCGCCAGCGCGGCGGTCTCCTGCTCGATGCGTGGGAAGGTGTAGCGGACGCGACCGCGGTCGTCGGGCTCGGCTGCGACGTCGCCGCCCAGCGAGACCAGCTCGCGGTCGAGCATCGCGCCGAGCTGCGGCGTGGGCGCCAGCTCGTAGCGCAGGCGCGCGCCGTTGCCCGCGAAGATGCGCCCGAGCAGGCGGCGGCGATCGTTGCGGGTGCGACGGGCGCGTTCGGCGATGCGGCCCTTCAGCCAGCGGCCCACCGGGACCGCGAAGAAGAGGGCCGAGAACGCGATCGGGAAACTGTAGAAAGCGGTGTGCCAGCTCTCGAGCGAGATGTGCGTCCGCGCCTCGAACGCCGGCACGATCCAGAACGGCGCCAGCAGGTTGAAGCCGTTGAAGATACCGATGAGCGCGTTCGTGCCCGGCTCGTTGCCGGTCAAGGGCGGCGTCGGCTCGAGCCGTTCGGACGCCCACGCCGCCGACACGGTCGCGTCGGCCGGCGCGCCCGCGGTCTTGCGCAGGGCCTTGAAGACATAGACGACCACGCCGTCGTCGGTGACCTCGGGCTCGCCGCCGTAGTCGACCATCAGCCGTGTCGCTTCCTCTTCGGCGCGCGGGAAGCTCCAGCCCATGAGGCGCACGAGATCGACCGGGGCGATGCGCCCGCGCTGCGCGCGGATGTAGCCGACGATTCGCTTCTCGTCCTCCAGCGGGTCGACCTTGGACGCCGGGGGCCCGAACACGAACGCGAACACGCGCTTGTAGAACGGCACCCGCGGCGCGGCGGGCACGGCGCGCGCGTAGCGTCGTCCGTAGGGGTCGTGTCCCGGTCCCGCGTCCCAGCCCCAGAACCAGAACAGCGGTCCGATGCCGAAGCCGCCGCCCCGGTCGTCGTCGCGATCGGACGAGCTGCGGGCGAACATCATCGCGATCATCATCGCCACAAAGACCAGGAAGTAGCCGACCAGCGTCGCGACGATTGCGACCTTGAAGAGAAACGAGAAGGCCCGCCACGCGACGGCGGCGGCGGCAGCGGCGCGCTCGCGCAACGGAACCGCGTCGCGACGTTTGAACGCCGGGTCGAAGTCGTACAGCAGCTCGCCGCTCTCGGTCGCGCTGAGGTGGCTGCGGTACTCCTTGAGCAGGCCGGTCAGCGCGCGTGACGCCTCATCCTCGGGCAAGCCAGAGGCCGCGATCGCGTCCGAGCGGGTGAGCTTCGCGCCGCGGACGCGCAGCGCCGACAGCATCACCGTCTGGGCACGCTGGTCCGAGTACTGCTTGCGTTCGATCGTCGTCTGGGTCGTCACGGTCAGCCTTAATCTACGATGTCCTTGGCGCCTTTGCCGTCTCGTTCAGGCGGCGCCACCTCATCGGTACAACCAGGTCGCGCTCCCATCGGTCAGACTTGGGCGGAGCACGATGCGTACCGGGGGCTCACGATCCTGGGCGGCGTGGGCCACCTCGGCGGTGCTTCACGCGCTGATTGCCGCGCTGATTCTGCGCGCGGGCGGACGCGCGGCCCGGCGCGCGCTGAACGCGCCGCCGGAGACGATCGAGTTCGACCTGGACATCGACGTCGACAGGCCCGACATCGCGCCGGACCCCTCACCCTTACCCTCTCCCCGCGAAGCGGGGAGAGGGGATAAGAAGGAGGTGGGGAGAGGGGAAAAGAAAGCGGCGCCCGTCGCACACGCGCCGGTCGCTTCGTCACCGCTGTCGCCGCCGCCGTCCTCGCCCTCGTCCTCGTCGCCGTCCTCGCCCTCGGCGCGTCCGTCTGTCGGCGACAAGATCGATCTGTCGTTCGGCGCGCTGCCCGACGATGTCAAAGGCCGCTTCCGGGGCGCGCCGCCGCCGGAGGAGACGCTGCGCGAGCGGCCGGGACGCTTCGACGTCGATAAGCTGCGCGCGGCGCTGGACCGCGACCGGGACGCGGTGAACAACGTCGAGTCGGGACGTGTCGATCCGCTCCTGTACGAATACCTGCGGGGCGCGCGTTCGCGTTTCAGCGACACCGCGAAGAAGCTCGCCGAGCAGATCGAGCTGGGTCCGGGCGAGACGATGCACGCCTGGGGCCGCGGTTACATGCAGAGCGTCCAGGAGAGGAACAGCGGCGCGCTCGGCGCCCGTGCGGATACGCCGCGCGAGGGTGGCGGCGATACGCGCAACGAGATTTCGCCCGCTGCCGACGTGCTCGGCCAGTACCGCGAAGCGGGCCGGCAAGCCGAGGTCGGTGCCGAGGAGCGGCGCGCCGAGGTCTGTGTCGACGTCGCCGCGGGCCGCGAGACGAAGGTCGCCCTGCGGCGCGGCTCGGGCAACGCCGCGCTCGATAAAGTGGCGGTGGATTCGTTCGCGAGAGCTGTCGCGGTCCGCCCGGTGCCGCCCGACGCGCGCCGCGGGCTGGCCTGCTACGAGCTTCGCATCTCCGCCTTCCGCATGCCGCCGCTGCCGTTCGTCGCCTGCAGCTTCGACATCGGTATCACCGGCCCGACCTGCGTGTGGCCCTACAAGAAGGTGACGTCAGTGAAGGGCAAGTTGCTGAGCGTCGAGTATCCGCCGGCGGAGGGGGCGCGCGCGGGTTCGCCGCTGATTCGGAAGCCGCGGTGATTCCGCCGTCCGCGCCGTTAGCTCGGTGGCCCCGGAGTGCCCGTCGTGCGGCGGCGGATGCGTTCCAGCTCGGCGTCGTCGAAGGTGTAGCGGGCGCGGCAGAAGTTGCAGATCACTTCGGCCTTGCCGTCGTCGAGGATCATGGCCGACAGGTCAGCGTCGCCGAGCATCGCGAGCGAAACGCCGGCGCGCTCGCGCGAGCACGGGCAGAAGAAGCGCGCGGGGCGGCGATCGAGGACGCGGATCTCGCCCAGACGGCCGCCGAACACCGCGCGCAGCAGATCCTCGCCCGAAGGCGGGAGTCCCGCGGCGACGACGCGCGCCAGGGCGCCGTCCACGAACAGGCCGCGCGCCAGCGCGACCTCGATCGATGCCTCGCCGGGCAGGGCTTGAACCAGGATGCCGGCGGACGCGACGACGCCGCCGTCATCGCCGGCGGTGGTGTCGCAGGCGAGCGCGCTCTCGATCTGCTCGCTCTCGGTCAGGTAGCGTTCGACGTCCTCGTCGATCTCGCCGCTGCCGATCGCGGTCGTGCCGCTGAAGTTCTCGCGCAGGCCGACGTCGCGAATCACGCTCACGACGCCCGACCCGCCGATCGCGGCGGCCAGCGATGGCCGCGGAGCGCCCGGCAGCAGTGCGCCCGCCTCCGGATGCTTGACGTAGGCGCGCGCGGTTCCGGCGCCGTTCGCGTCGACGGTGATGCCGCCCAGCGGCCCGTTGCCCAGCACCTGCAGCGTCACGCGCTCGTCGTCCTTGGTCAGCGTCGCCAGCAGCAGTCCGGCCGTCAGCCCGCGCCCGAGCGCGATCGCGCCCGCCGTCCCGGCCTGGTGCCGGCGCGCCGCCTCGCGCGCGACGCTGGTCGTCACCGCCGCCACGACGCGCACCGGCAGATCGGCGAGCACGCCGCGAACGATCTCGTCTTCTTCACGCTGGCTCATACCGCGAGCGCGAGCCGCACGAGCTGCCGGACGTTGAGGGGACATTCGACAGCGACGGGATCGCCGACCCAGCGGACGGCCGTGTACTCGTCGCACGCCGTCAGGTCGCGCGTCGCGACGTCGGCGACGAAGGCGAAGTTCATGTGCAGGCCCTTGCTGCCGGCGGGGTGCTCCTCGTAGCCGATCAGGCCCGGCGGCGTGCCGTCGACACCGAGCCCGCTCGGGAACACGCCCTCGAGACCGGTCTCCTCGCGCAGCTCACGCCGCGCCGCCTCGAGGGGCGTCTCGCCCGCCTCGATCTCGCCGCCCACCGGCAGCCACAGATCGAGGCGCTTGTGTCGCACCAGCAAGATCTCCCCGCCGTTGCGGGCGAAGACAGCGACGGAAAACGCGCGTCTTTCTCCCTCTCCCCGCTTGGCGGGGAGAGGGTCGGGGAGAGGGGGCTTCACTTGTCGGTCAGTGCCGCCACGCCCGGCAGCACCTTGCCCTCGAGGTACTCGAGCGAGGCGCCGCCGCCCGTCGACACGTGCGACACCTTGCTGGCGACGCCCGCCTTCTTCACGGCCGACGCGGAATCGCCGCCGCCGATGATCGTGGTCGCGCCCGCCGCGGTCGCCTTGGCCAGCGCCTCCGCGATCGCGATCGTCCCCTTGGCGGTCGCGTCGATCTCGAACACGCCAACCGGGCCGTTCCACACGATCGTCTTCGCGCCCAGCAAGATCTCCGTGAACGCCGCCACCGTCGCAGGACCCGCGTCGACCGCCTCCCAGTCGGCGGGGATCTTGTCGCGCGCGACGGTCTTCAGCGCGCCGACCGTGCGCCCCTTGAAGTCCAGCTTGTCGGTCACGACGAACTCCGTGCCCAGCACCAGCTTGTCGCCCGCCTCGGCCAGGAGGCTCTTCGCCAGCTCCAGCTTGTCGTTCTCGACGATCGACTTGCCGACTTCGAGACCCTGCGCCTTCAGGAACGTGTACGTCATGCCGCCGCCGATCAGCAGCTTGTCGACGCGCGGGAGAAGGTTCTTGATGACGTCGATCTTCCCCGACACCTTCGACCCGCCGATGACGGCCACGAACGGCCGCTTCGGATTGGTCAGCGCGTCGCCCAGGTAGTCGAGCTCCTTCTTCATGAGGAAGCCGGAGGCGGCCTGCGGCACGAACTTCGTGATTCCCTCGGTCGAAGCGTGGGCGCGGTGCGCGCTCCCGAACGCGTCGTTCACGTACACGTCCGCGAGCGCGGCGAGCTGCTTCGCGAACGCCGGATCGTTCTCTTCCTCGGCCGCGTGAAACCGCAGGTTCTCGAGGAGGAGCACGCCGCCCGGCGCGAGCGCCGCGACCGCCTGGGTCGCGGCGGGGCCGATGCAGTCGTCGGCGAACGCGACGGGGGATTTGAGCAGCGCGGAGAGCGCATCGGCCACGGGCCGCAGGCTCATGTCGGGCACGCGCTTTCCGTCGGGCCGCCCGAGGTGCGACATCAGGATCACCTTCGCGTTCTTCTCGCGGAGGAAGTTGATGGTCGGGAGCGATTCGCGGAGCCGCTTGTCCGACTCAACCTTGCCGTCCTTGAGCGGGACGTTGAAGTCAACGCGCACGATCACGCGCTTGTTGGCGACCGGGAGGGATTCGACGAAGAGCTTTGCCATGGTGGGGCCGGGTTTAGCAGGGCGGGGGGCGGGTTGTCGATAGTGGGCGGTGATACTCTTCCCGTCGTGCGCCGGTTGGTGACCGAGACGGCCTGGTTGCTGGCGACGTTCGCCGCCGCCTGCATCGCGCCGAGAGCAAACCCGGGACCTGGCATCCCGACGTCCACGCCGACGCAGCCCCCGGATTTTCCATACGCTGCTCCTTCTGCCCCGGTTACGACCACCGGCGAAACGGCGTGCTCCGCGGATGGGCCCGCGCCGGCTCATCTCGACAGCGGTTACGACCTGGCCGGGCTTTGGATCTTCTCGAGGACGCTATTCTACGTGCGCGAGAACCACCCTCGCGATGTCGCGCCGATCGCGCGCGAGCTCCTGGTCAAGTCGCTGGAAGCGGTCGCTGCGCGGGAAAGGGAGATCCAGGTCGACCGGGATCTCGCCACCCCGCCCCGCTGGGCGACAGTCACGGTGGCGGGCAAGTCGTGCACGTTGAACCTCGAACGCGTGGACGCGCCGTGGAGCCTTCGTTCCAGAATGCAGGAAGCCATGCGCTTCGTGGACGCGCATCTCCCGCCCCCGCCGTGGGGCAGAGGCGTGGAGCGTGAGATGGCGATCGAGATCGCGGCCACCAACGGGATGCTCGCGGCGCTCGACGGGCATTCGCGGCTCCTGGACGCCGACGCGTACGCCGCACTCCGCGCCCGCCGGCCGAAGCGATCGGGCACGGCGGCAGCGGAGCCGGACGCGCCCCGGTCGGAGAGCGCGATCGATGCGTCCGGCCCCACCCCGACGCCGATGCGCGTCCTTCCGCGCGCCGCGCCGGGTTCGCGGGTCGCCGGCTTGCGCCTGCGGGAGTTCGCGCCCGGCGTATCTGCCGAGGTCGAACGCGCGCTGGCCTCCCTGGAACGCGAGCCGCCGGCGGGGATCGTCATCGACCTGCGCGACAACAAGGGCGGGGTTTTCGACGAGGCCGTCAAGGTCGCGGACGCCTTCATCAAGGAGGGAATCCTCGTATCGACGACCACCAAGCGAGGGCGCAACGATCGGGTGGCGCACAGCGACGGTCACGAGCCCGGCGGCGCGATCGTCGTGCTGGTGAACCGGCGTACGGCGTCCGGCGCCGAGATCGTCGCCGCGGCCCTCAAGAACCTCGGACGCGGCGTCGTCCTGGGCGAGCCCACGGCCGGCCTCGCTTCGATCGACGTCGTGTTCGAGCTGCCCCCAACGCGGCGCCGCCCCGGCGAGCCCGACGACGAATCGCTCGAATCACTCAGTCTGCTGTTGTCTCTCGGGCGTGCGCTCGCGCCGGGCGGAGCCGAGATCGCGGGCGCGGGCGTCACTCCCGACATCCAGCTGTCGCCCGTGACGGAGGCGCTGCGCGCCGAGAACGACTGCTTGCTCCAGTTTGCCGACGCGCTCATCAATCAGGCGCCGGATCCCCGGCGCGCGACGCTGCTGTCGACGGCGAGGACCCTCGCGCCCCCCGCGGCGTGCAAGACCGTCACGCCGGCGCGGCCGTGACCCGCCGGCGCGCGCACAGTACGCTGATTCGCGCCGCTACTTGCTCGTCAGGGGCGGCGAATTCCAGCTGACGTCATCCGCCAGCGTCGGCGCGGTCCAGGGAACCCACTTGGTCAGGTCGGCCGTGCCGGCCGGCTGCGGCTCCATCCGGCCATCCGGCGCGGCCTTTTTGGTCAGGTGCGCGCGGATGGCGCGCTTCAGCGGGTCGCCCTGTGTCGCCGTGTAGAACGTGCAGTGGTTGTGCGGGTCGCTCGGGTTGCCGCCGTTGTAGCCGATGTTCGCGCCGACGCCGAGCGCGGCGTACAGCTTCTGGCCCGCGGCGCTGGCCGCGTGCTGGCAGGTCGAGCAAAGCTCGCCGATGCGCGAGTTGTCGAGCACGAGCAGCCCGCGCGGCGCGTACATCGCGACAAGCGAGCTGGTGTCGCTCGGGGCCATGTTCACTTTGGTCCCGCTCGTGTACGTCTGGAACACGGTCCCGAACCACCCTTGCGCTTCACTCCACGCGGACGAGAGCGATTGCGCCGGCATGCCGTTCGGTCCTTTCGGCGCCGTGTTCACGATGCGGAACGCGGACACGCCGCCGGTGCCGGACTCCTGCGGGATGCCGAGCGCGATGCGCTCGTCCCACGCGCCCACGGTGAAGGCCGCCTTGCCGTTGCGCGAACAGCCGGTGATGCCGACGGCCGTCGGATCGATGATGTTGTTCCGGCCCGCCGCCTTCTCGGCGACCAGCACGTCGATGACGCGGCTGATGCCCCACGCCCAGCCGACCTGCGCGCTGGCGCCGGTGCTGGTGCCGTAGATGTTGGTGAAGAGACCGCTGCGGCTTGTCTCGCTGGCCATCTGCTGGTGGTTGTAGTTGCCGGTCGCGACGCCCTCGCCGCTCACGATGCTGGCATCCAGGCTGGACCCGCCCATCCCGATGATGATCGGAACCGGTCCCGTCGCGCTGGCCGGTACGCCGCTGACCGTGACGCTGAAGCTGATGCTCTTGCCCATGTGGGTGACCATCACGTTGATGGCGGTCTTGCTCACCGTGCCCGTGACCGTGTCTGGTTTGCCGGGCTTCGGACCGTGGATGTACTTCTCGACCATCTTCACCAGCTCGGCGCGGCGGCATTTCCAGTCCGACTTCTTCGACATCATCGTGCCGTCCAGCTTCGTGAACAGGTTGGGCAGCTCGGTGATGTTCACGTCCTTGGGATCGGCGACGGTGCAATCGTCGCCGTAGAACTCCTTGAAGTTCGGGTTGTAGACGGGCGCGCCGTTGGAGCCGGCGCTGCCGGTCGTGCCGGCGGTGCCCGTGGTGCCTGCGCTGCCGGTCGTTCCGCCGCGACCCGCTGCGCCCATCGCGCCGGCGCTGCCGTTCGTTCCGCCGCGTCCAGCG